>JANOOQ010000253.1:0-5852 GCA_031421515.1 Leifsonia sp. | reverse complement strand
GAACATGACTTCCTCGTCGGGACGATTGAGGCTCGCCCCACCTCGCTCACGCTCAAGGTCTACACGCTTCATGCCCACTTCGCGCAAGAGCACGAGCGCGTCGGCATCGCCCGAATCGAGCTGCTCTTGCACTTGTACGTAGGAGTACTGGTGTCGGCTGCGAACTCGAGCGCGCGTCAGGGTCGTCGCGGTGACGTTCGCCGCAGCATCCAACTCGAATCGCCACACGTAGGCGCTTCGCTCACTGTCTTCAAGCAACGACGCTGCGTCTTCGCTGATGACGGTGGGGTGCAGCGGGATACGTCCGTCAGGCGCGTACAGAGTCTGACCCCGCTCTCGAGCCTCGGTGTCCACCGCGCCGCCGGGCGTCACGAATGCGGGGACATCGGCGATCGCGTAGTGCACGACGTACCCGTCGCCCGCGCACTCAAGGTGGAGCGCCTGATCGAGGTCGATCGCGCCTTCGGGATCGATCGTGACAAAGGGGATGCCCGTGAGGTCTGCATCAGGCAAGACCATCGCGTCGACGGACTCACGCGCCTCACGCTCGACCTCGGGCGAAAACGACTCGGGCAACTGCATTTCTTCGCGGATGAGTCGCAAGGTGCTCGCGAGTAACGCCTCGGGATTGTGGACCTTGGGGACTAAAACCCTGGTCTCGGGCGTCTCGTCAGATTTTTTCAATGGGAGCGATCTTGATCAGGAGGCGCTTTCGCCCAGCGGTGTCGAATTGGACTTCGGCGATGCGTTTCGAGCCCTCGCCCGTCACGGCGTTGACGGTGCCATCCCCAAAGTCGGTGTGCCGGATGCGCTCGCCAACCGAGAGCATCAAGTCGCCGTTGTCGCGCACAGCGCCGGTAACCGCGCTCGTCCACTCGGTCTTGGTTCTTGCTGCGGGCGCGGTGGAGCTAGAAGCGAAGCCCATTTCTGGGCTTCGCCGCGACCCCAGCGCCGAGGGCCGTCTCGGCCCTCGGTTATTGCCAAAGCCACCCGGCGACTGGCGCCACTCGATGAGCTCGGCGGGAATCTCTTGAAGGTATCGACTCGGCATCGAGACGCTGATGTCGCCGAAACTGGCTCGGGATGTCGCGAGCGACAAGTAGAGGCGCTTGCGCGCTCGAGTGATGCCGACGTAGAACAATCGGCGTTCCTCGGCGAGTCCACCCGCTTCGTTCGCCGAAATGCGGTGGGGAAGCAGATCCTCTTCGATGCCCGTGAGGAAGACGGCGTCATACTCGAGCCCCTTCGCGGTGTGGAGAGTCATGATCGACACTGAGCCGTCGTGATCGTCAATCTCGTCCGCCGCTGCGAACAGAGCGATGCCGGTGAGAAACTCGACGAGCGTGCCCGTCGGATTGGCGGTGCGGAACTCCTTTGTTTGCGAAACGAGCTCCTCGAGGTTCTCGGCACGCGCCTCGTCTTGAGCGTCGCCGCTCGACTTGAGCGCCTTGTGGTACCCAGTGCGATTGAGCAGTTCCGTGAGGATGTCGGCGGGCGCGCCGGTTTCGGCGGCGCGTGAAACCTCGTCGAGGACGGTGCCGAGGTCGACGATCGCGGCAGTGACTTTGGGGCCGAGACCGAGGGCGGGTGCATCCAGTAGCGAATCACGCAGCGTCATGCCCATGCGGTCGGCGTATGCCTGGAGCGCCGCCTCCGTTGCGGGCCCGATGCCGCGCTTGGGTACGTTCATGATGCGGCGCAACGCCAAGTCGTCGTCGGGGTTCGCGATTTGGATCAAGTACGCCATGGCGTCTTTGATCTCGGCGCGCTCGTAGAACTTCGTGCCGCCCGGAATGCGATACGGGATGGCCGAGCGGATAAAGATCTCTTCGAGCGGTCTCGTTTGCGAATTGGTGCGCACGAACACGGCGATGTCGTTGAGGCTCAGTCCTCCCGAGCGCAGCACCTCGATCTCGTCGGCCACGAATTGTGCTTCGTCATGACCCGAGTAGCCCGTGTAGCCGACGATCTTCTCGCCCGCCCCGACGACCGTGAAGAGGTTCTTCGCCTTACGGTCGAAGTTGTTTGAGATGACGGCGTTGGCTGCGTCGAGAATGTTTTGCGTCGACCGATAGTTCTGTTCGAGCAAGATGACTTGTGAGTTCGGAAAGTCGCGTTCGAATTCGACGATGTTGCGGATGTCCGCGCCGCGGAACGCGTAAATCGATTGGTCCGAGTCGCCGACGACTGTTAATGACGCACCCAAGCCGCTTTCCGGTGCACGCACCAACTCGCGGATCAACGCATATTGCGCGTGGTTGGTGTCTTGGTACTCGTCGACGAGAACGTGGCGGAAACGCTTTTGGTAGAGCGCCGCGACATCCGGAAAGGCCCGAAACAAATACACGGTCTCGGCGATGATGTCGTCGAAGTCGAGCGCATTGGCTCGACGGAGCGCCGAAGAGTATTGGCGGAAGATCTCGAGCAGCACGGCCTCTTTGGGGTCGGACAGGTTCGCGCTTCGACCGAACGCCTCGACATCCGTGAGCTCGTTCTTGAGGCGCGAGATTCGACTGAGCGCGCCTGCCGCCGTGAACCCGAGGGTGTCGGCGTCGAGCTCTTTGATGATGCGCTTCATGAGCGCGCGGGAGTCGGCCGTGTCGTAAATCGTGAAGCTTTGCTTCATGCCGAAGTGTTCGGCCTGCCGACGCAAAATGCGCACGCACGCCGAGTGGAAGGTAGAAATCCACATGCCCTCTGCCGAGTCGCCGACAAGCGCGCGCACCCTCTCGCGCATCTCGGCCGCGGCCTTGTTGGTGAACGTGATCGCGAGAATCTGGCTCGGCCACGCTTCCCGGCTCTGCAGCAATCCGGCGATCCGCCGCGTCAGCACGCTCGTCTTGCCCGACCCAGCGCCAGCAACGATCAGGAGCGACTGGCCACGGTATTCAACGGCCGCGCGTTGCTGCGAATTGAGGCCCGCGAGCAAAGCGTCGTCGAAGCTCCCATCCCGAGGAGGGGGTTCGTGATCGAACGGCTCTAGAACATAGGTCATCGCCCGGTAATTCTACGGGCGACGGATGACGCGGCTCGCGGCCGCGGCGCCTCCCGGTCGCCGAGGGGGCCTGCCCGCACCTGTGCCAAATGAAGGACGGCCCGCGCGCGCGGCCCCGGTCGCCCAGCAAGTTTGTGGTTGACGAGCGTCTTGTCCTTCATTTGGCACCGACGAGCCAATATTCCGCAGATTCGGGATGCTCGCGCCGCCGCCACCCCGTCCGGGCAACGATTCTCGCCATGAACCAAGTAGCTGACGCAGTACTTCGCCGCGGCGGACTCGCCGCCACCTTCGAGCTTTACGCGGACGGGCACACCCGCCGCGAACTCGCCGAAGCGGTCGCAACAAATAGGGTGGTGAGGGTGAGGCAAGGCTGGTATGCGAATCCGGCCGTGCATCCCACTCTCCGGGAGGCTTCACGAATCGGTGGGCGAACCACGTGCATTTCGGGACTCGCCCTCCATGGTTTTTGGACCGTTCCCTCCACCGACCTGCACGTCGCGGTGGCTCGCGACGCGTGCCGCCTTCGCGCACGGACAAGCGCGCAGCTGAGGCTGGCAGAGCTGAAGCGACCCGGGGTCCGCGTTCATTGGGGTGACCACGATGATGGAACTCCTTTCCTGCTCCAGCCGATCGCGTGCCTTAAGCATGCGATCGCGTGTCAGCCCGCAGAGGTCGTCACGGCCGCCGCGGATTCAGTGCTGCACAAGCGTCCGTGGCTGGCGGCCGAGTGGCGAGAGCTCGTGGCATCCGGCCACCTGATCGATCGACCGTGGCTAGATCGAATTGACGGCATTTGCGAGTCCGGCATCGAGTCGATCTGGTGGTTTTGGATGCGCCGGCTTGACCTACCCATCGCGCGTCAAGCTCACATTCCGGGAGTGGGTCGCGTTGACTTTCTCATTGGAACGCGTCTCGTCGTCGAGGTGGACGGCTTCGCATATCACTCGAACCCTGCCCAGTTCGAGGCCGACCGACGGCGCAACGCTTTGCTCAGCCGACTCGGGTACCGAGTGCTGCGGTTTAGCTACCTCCAGGTAATGGAGTCCTGGCCAGACGTCGAGCGAGCCGTTCTCGCCGCGGTACTTCGGGGAGACCACAACTGACGGGGCACCGGGTCGGGCATCCCGGTGTCCGTGCCAAATGAAGGACGCGACAGGGTTGGCCACCACGCTTGCGGGGCTCCCGCGCTACATCCGGCGCCCGATCCTTCATTTGGCACGGACGTCGGACCACGGTTGGCACAGACGTCGGCACACACGGTTGGCACGGACAACGAAGGGCTCGCGGCCGGGCATCCGCTACTCCTCGAGCACCTCGATCACGAGGTCGGGGTGATCGGTAAACACACCATCGAGGCCCGTCGCGAGGATCAGCCGGAACTCCCCCTCCCAATCGCCGAAGTCGCGCGCCACGCTTCCGCGGCGAAAAGTCTTGGCGAGAAACTTGTTTTCGGGCCGAAGGGTCCAGCAGTAGATCTCGAGCCCGGCAGCGTGCGCGCGGTCGACGAGGTCGGTCGGCCCGGTGACGACGCCCGAAGCATCCTTCGACAGCAACAGCCGCTTGTCGACACTGATTCCGTCGACGACCCTCCCGAGGCGAGCAAGCCCCTCGGTCGTCAAGTACTTCGAATATGGCAACGCCGCTGTGCCCCACAGGGCCACGAGATCGGCGGGCGAACCGGATGCCTCGCACAACAACACGTACTTGCCCGGCACGCCTCGCTCGCGAATCTGTCGCAGCACCGTGTGTTCGAACGCTTCAACAATCATGTTGGTGGATGTCGCCCACCCCGCAACCTCGGCAGCAAACAGTTCGTCGAGCGGGAGTCCTATCGATTCGAAGTAGTTCGCGTGCTTGATCTCGGCGACCATGATGAGGGGCCGGCCCAGTTGGACGGTCGCGACATCCATGAGGTCCATGAGGTCGCGCAGCCGCAGAAGTCGCGCGCTCCCGTCGAAGCTCGCGCTGCTCTGGCGGACCGCCGGCAGCCGTTCCGTCGCGCGCAGGGTGTCGAGCTCGGCCCACGTGAAGTCCTCGGTGAACCAGCCGGTGACCGCGCGCCCGTCGACGGTTTTGGTGGTGCGGCGAGCAGCGAATTCGGGATGCGCGGCGACATCCGTCGTCCCAGAAATCTCGTTCTCGTGGCGCAGCACAAGCACGCCGTCCTTCGAGGCGACGATATCGGGCTCGACCGCGTCGGCGCCGAGGCGGAACGCGAGCTCATACGCGGCTCGAGTGTGCTCGGGACGATACCCGCTCGCTCCGCGATGGCCAATGACGAGGGGCTTTGCGAATCGGCTCACCCCACTAGCATTCCACTATGTCGATGGGGCAGTGGCGCGAACCGACTTCGCGGTTACGCCTGAGGTGGGGCCGATACTCGGACCGCTACGTCGCCGGCATCGTGCTCATCGTGGGCGGCGCGATTCAGCTGCAAGGCGCGAACAATTGGACCCTGCCTCTGCTGCTCATCGGCGCGATCACTCACGCGATCGGTTGGGGCATCATGCCGGCGCGCGGCTGGCGACGAATCGTCGCACTCATCCCCTCTAGCGCGATCCTGTGGCTCCTGCTCACTGGCCCAATGTCCATGTGGATGCTCTCGATCACGCTCGCGTGTTGGCTCCTCGTAGGGCACCGGCCGTTGCGCAGCTACGTCACTCTCGCCTTTCCGCTCGCGAACGGAATCATCGTCGCGCAGCTCGTACACGAGTACTGGGCAATGCCCGTCGTGCTTGTCATCTCGATGGCGGTCGTCGTGGCATCCGCTTGGCTCGCGAGGCTCATCGCCACGACCGTTGCGCCGCGCGAATCGAAGCACACTCTCAGCAAAACCAGCTAGTTTTGACGTACC
>JANOOQ010000252.1:0-4392 GCA_031421515.1 Leifsonia sp. | reverse complement strand
GCCTTATCGCCGCACTGATTGCCGTCGTGATCATCGCTGCCGTAACGCTCATCGGCACCAATCTGAATCTCACGTTCGCATCGGTCGCCGCAGCGCTCTGATCAACTCTGGCGGAGTCGGGCTCCTGCCGCCGAAGCCTGGCCTCGCCTCTCCCACCATGCCCATTCAGCCGACTGCCCTCGCGCTCGCACTTCTTGCGGCGGCGTTGCTTGGCGCCGTTTTCACCGACTTGCAGTCGCGGCGTATCCCTAACGTGCTAGTCGCGGCAGGCTCGCTAGCGGCCCTGTGCGTGCATGCGCTGGCGTTGGGGACAGCGACAACCCCGCTCGCCGGCCCCGCCTGGTGGTCGCCCCTGTCCGGCATCGCCACCGGCTTCGCCCTCATGCTGCCCCTTCACCTGCTGCGTGCCATGGGCGCCGGCGACGTCAAGCTGATGGCCATGGTCGGCGCTTTCATCGGCCCCACTGCCGTGCTGTCGGCCACCCTGTACACGCTGCTCGCCGGCGGCCTGCTAGCGCTGGTCTTCATGCTCGGCCGCGGCGTCGCGGCGCAGACGCTGGCCAACCTCCGCTTCATGCTCACCGATTGGGCTTTGCGCAGCAGCAGCGGCCAGGGCTTGCGGCTGCCGCCGCTGCAAACCACCGCCGCTCGCCTGCCCTACGCGCTGGCCATAACGCTGGGCACCGCCGCAGCGCTGCTGTGGCCGCTGGTGCGCCCTTGAAGGGCGCGCTGTCGTGAGCCTGCTCCCCTTCCCGGCCAGCCGCGCGATGGCCGACCGCGCGGCGGCATTACCCCGGGCGCCGCAGACGCTGGAAGAAACCGGCCTGAGCAACAGCTTCGTCGTCGAGCTGGTGGCCAAGGCCATGTTCCAGCTCGGCCTGACCCGGCTGACCGAACTCAGCGCGCAACTCTGCCTGCCCGCTGCCGTGCTCGAAGCGGTGTGCCAGTTCATGCGCCGCGAAACGCTGCTGGAAGTGGTTCGCCGCGGTCAACACGATTCCGACGTGCAGTACGACCTGACGCAGGGCGGCCGGGCCCGCGCGGCCGACTGGCTGGCCCGCAATGGTTATGTCGGCCCGGCGCCGGTCACGCTGGAGGCTTATAACGAACGGGTTCGCGCGCAGTCGGTCACGCACCAGGCCATCACCGCAACCGAGGTGCGTACGTCCTTCGCCGACCTGGTGGTGCCGCCGCACCTGCTTGACCTGCTGGGCACCGCGGTCAACTCGGGCCGGCCGCTGCTGCTGTATGGGCAGCCGGGGTCGGGCAAGACCTACCTGGCCGAGCGGCTGCAACGCCTGCTGGGCGGTGCGGTGGCGGTGCCGCATGCGATCTACGTGCATGGTGAGGTGATCCGCGTCTACGACGCACAGTGCCACCAGGCGATGCCTGAGGCGGCTCCCGTTGCGGGCGGCAGCCTGCTGCGACCGGCGCTCGACGGCCGCAGCCGCCCCGACGCGCGCTGGGTGCTGTGCCAACGACCTTGTGTGGTGTCGGGCGGCGAGTTGACGATGGCGATGCTCGACCTGAGCTTCGACGCCCGCGCCGGCTACTACGAGGCGCCGCCGCACTTCAAGGCCAACAATAGCCTGTTCATCGTCGACGACCTGGGCCGCCAGGTGATCACGCCGCGTGAGCTGATGAATCGCTGGATCGTGCCAATGGAGCGCCGGCACGACCACCTGATGCTGCGCAACGGCGGCAAGTTCACGATTCCGTTCGACATGGTGCTGGTGTTCAGCAGCAACTTGGAGCCCGCGCAGCTCGAAGACGCTGCCTTTTTGCGCCGGCTCGGCCACAAGATCCAGGTCACGGCACTCGAACCTGCCGCCTACCGCCAGGTCTTCGAGCGCGAATGCGACAGCGAAGGCGTGCCTTTCGACGCCGGTGCCTTCGATTCGCTCCTGAGCGAATACCACGCGCACACCGGCCGGCCCCTGCTGGCCTGTTACCCGCGCGACCTGTTGCACCTGATCGCCAGCCGCTCGGCCTACCTGGCGGTGGCGCCCGCGCTGTCGCCCGAGTTGATCGATTGGGCCTGGCATGCCTACTTCGCCACGGCTGTGGAGGCGCGACCCCTTGAATCGGGTTATGTTCGTGATGGACAAACTGTTGATACTTGACTTGCAGAGCGGTTGCTGGACTCGGAGCAAATGATGCGATCTCGTGGAATGCTGATGCTGTTGATCGCCGTGTTGGCCGGCCTGGGTGCGGTGCTGATGGCAGCGCGCTGGATGCAGGGGCAAAACAGCGGCCAGGGCCGCATCGCGGCGGCCAACGCCGAAATCCCGCTCGGCACCGCCATCACCCCTGAAATGGTTCGCATGGTTGACTGGCCCGAGGCCAGCCAGCCACCGGGTGTGTTCACCGCCGTCGACAAGCTGCACGGCCGGGTCGTCACCGGCACCGTGCAGCGCGGCGAGCCGGTGCTGGAAGCACGGCTGGCGCCGGTCGGCACCAAGGGCGGGCTGTCGGCGGTGGTGCCGCCCGGCAAGCGCGCGATGCCGGTGCGCGTCAACGACGTGGTCGGCGTCGCCGGCTTCGCCTTGCCCGGCACCTTCGTCGACGTGATGGTCAATACGCAGTCCGAAGGCGCCAAGGCCAACGACCGCGACCGCACCATCTCGAAGATCGTGCTCGACCGCATCCTGGTGCTGGCGGTGGCCCAGGAGGCTGACCGCGACAACACCAAACCCAAGGTCGTCAATGCGGTGACGCTGGAGGTCACGCCGCAGCAGGCCGAACTGCTGGACCTGGCGCGCAGCGTCGGCACCTTGTCGCTGGTGCTGCGCAACCAGTCCGAGAGTGCCGAGGCCACCACCGCCGGTGCCACCAAGGAACAGCTGCTGGGCGGCGGCAAGGTCGCTGCGGCACCCGCGCCGCCGCCGTCGGCCCCGGCGCGTGTGGCCGTGCGGCGCGTGGCGCCGGCGCCCGTGGTGGCGGTCGCGGCACCGGTGGCGCCCGTGGCTCGGCAATGCGTGGAGATCCTCCGCGGGCTCAACCGGGCGACCGAATGTTTCTGACCCCAACCGACGCCGCACGAAAGGCCCCCATGACACGCGTTGAGTTCGTGACGGCACGGCTGGCCCTGGCCGCCGTACTGGCCGTGCAGGCCACAGCGGTGGTGGCGCAGGCAGCGGCGCCAGCATCAGCGCCCGCAGCGCGGCGTCCGGCGGCGGCATCTGCGCGTGCGCCCATGCCGGCGCCTGCAGCCGTGGCACCTGCGGCGCCAGCGGCACCTGCGGCCGTGCCCGCACGCGCGACTGCGCCGGCATGCAGCGCCGTTGGCGAAGTGCCGCAGATCTACCCGCTCGCCGTCGGCAAGACCGCGCGCTACCGGCCGCCGTCGGCGGTGCTGCGCATGGTGCTCGATGAAGGCGCCACCGGCTCGGGCGTTCCGGGCGGCGACGAACCCGATGGCCCACGCAACGCTGCGGCGCCCGGCGGCCTGGTCACCATGGCGGCGCGCGCCCCGACCAATTCGCAGTCGGTGGCCGCGCGCCCCGGCGTGGGCGACATCGCCGTGCGCCTGCTCAGCCCGACCGACATCTACCTCACCGGCCGCAAGATCGGCGCCACCAACGTGGTGATGGTGCATGCCGGTGGCGCCTGCACGATGCTCAACGTCCAGGTCGGCATGGACGCCAGCGGGCTGCAAAACGCCATCGAAACCCTGCTGCCTGACGAGAAGGCCAAGGTGCCGGAAGGCGAAGGCGTGAAGGTCAGCGCGGCCTTCGATTCGCTGGTGCTCAAGGGCATGGTCAGCGACACCGAGGTGCTGCTGCGTGTCACCGACCTCGCCAACGCCTACTTGCGCGGTGGCGAGACGCAGGGCAGCAGCGGCGCTTCAGCCGCCAACCCGCGCATCGTCAACATGCTCACTGTCGGCGCGCCGCAGCAGGTGATGCTCGAGGTCAAGGTCGCCGAAATCTCGAAGAGCCTGCTCGACCAGTTCGGCATCGACTTCTCGCGCGCCTACGTGCCGGGTGACGGCTCGATGGTGCGCTTCCTGTCGGGCATCTTCGGTGGTGCGGCCGGTGCGATCGGGCAGATCTCGCGCACCGGCCCCAACGGCGTGCCTTACAGCTCGGTCGATGCCGTCGTGGGCGGTCAGGTGACCGGCATCAACGGCACCGTAGGCGGCAACGTGGTGCTGACGCCGCAGGTTTATGTTACGCAGTACGGCACGGTGCCCGGCCGCGGTGTGACCAATGGCGTGCTGAACATGCAGAACAACAACGGCCTGGTCAAGGTGCTGGCCGAGCCGACGGTGATGGCCATCAGCGGCCAGACCGGCAGCTTCTTGGCGGGCGGAAAAATCTTCATCCCGGTGTCGCAAGACAACGGCAACGGCACTGGACGCAGCGTGACCCTGGAAGAAAAGGAATTCGG
>JANOOQ010000251.1:0-1741 GCA_031421515.1 Leifsonia sp. | reverse complement strand
CGAGCTCTACCTCGAGGTCGCGACCGCCGTCACGGTATTCATTCTGGCTGGGCGCTACATCGAGGCTCGCGCAAAACGTGACTCGGGCGCGGCGCTCAAGGCGCTACTCGAGCTCGGCGCGAAAGAGGCGACGGTCGTGCGGGGCGGGGTCGAGTCGAGCGTTCCGATCGGGCAACTCGTCGTGGGCGACCGCTTTGTCGTGCGCCCCGGCGAGAAGATCGCGACCGATGGTCTCGTCGTCGAGGGGTCGTCCGCGGTCGACGCGAGCATGCTCACGGGGGAGTCCGTTCCCGTCGAGGTGACCGTGGGTGACCGAGTAGTCGGCGCGACGCTCAACGTGGGTGGCCGGCTCATTGCCGAAGTGACTCGCGTGGGCGCCGACACGGAACTCGCTCGATTGGGCCGGCTCGTCGAAGAAGCGCAAACCGGCAAGGCAAAAGTGCAGCGTCTCGCCGACCGGGTTTCTGCGGTCTTCGTGCCGATCGTCATCGGGCTCTCGATTGTCACGTTCGTCGCATGGGCGATCTTCGGGGGATCAATCGAGGCCGCATTCACGGCGGCCGTCGCGACCCTCATCGTCGCGTGCCCGTGCGCGCTGGGTCTTGCGACCCCGACCGCTCTGCTCGTGGGCACGGGTCGTGGTTCGCAACTCGGCATCGTCATTGGCGGACCCGAAGTGCTCGAGCAGACGCGTGCTATCGACACGATCGTGCTCGACAAGACGGGCACCGTAACGACGGGAGTCATGGCGTTCGCGAGCATGCACGTGGACGGTGCCAGCGAACTCGAGGTGCTACGGGCTGCGGCCGGCGCGGAGCTTGGCTCCGAGCATCCCGTCGGGCGAGCGATTGTTGCCGAAGCCGCCTCTCGCGGTGTCGATGCCGCGGGAGCCGAAGCGTTCGAGTCCGTTCAGGGGCTCGGCGTGCAAGCCGTCGTCGACGGCCGCGCCGTGTCCGTCGGCCGTCGCGCCTGGGTCGAGAGCAACTGGGCAGTCACGCTCCCGGCAGCGCTCGCTGAGGCGAGCGATGCCGCTGAGGCTCGCGGCGAAACCGCCGTCGTCGTCGTGTGGGACGGCCAGGCCCACGGCGTCATGACCCTGAGTGACACGATCAAACCATCAAGCGCGCTAGCGATCGAACGACTCGTCGCGTTCGGCTTGCGCCCCGTGCTGCTCACGGGCGACAACGCGGGAGCCGCCGCCGCGGTCGGTGCATCCGTCGGAATTGTGGATGTTCGCGCCGGCGTCACCCCGAAAGCCAAACTCGAGACAATCCTCGCCCTGCAGCGCGAAGGCCGTATCGTCGCGATGGTCGGGGACGGCGTCAACGACGCCGCCGCCCTCGCGGCCGCTGACCTCGGTATCGCGATGGGAACGGGCACCGACGCCGCGATCGCGGCGAGCGACATCACGGTCATGAGCGGTGATCTGCTTGTCGTCGTCGACGCGATCCGCCTCGCCCGACGCACCCTCGGCACCATCAAGGGCAACCTGTTTTGGGCGTTCGCCTACAACGTCATCGCGATTCCTGTCGCGATGCTTGGGCTGCTGAATCCGCTCATCGCGGGCGCGGCGATGGCCTTTTCGTCGGTCTTCGTCGTGGGCAACAGTTTGCTATTGCGGCGGTTCAAGGGCAGCGCGTAAGACTGCTTAGTACCGCGCGAGCGCGTCCGCATCGCGGGCGTGCGTCACGGCCCGACGGATCGCGTCGAGCGCCTCGACGGGGTCGCTGTCGGCAGCGGC
>JANOOQ010000250.1:0-4684 GCA_031421515.1 Leifsonia sp. | reverse complement strand
CCGAGGTCGACCATTGAGAAGTCGCCGCTTGAGTCGCCCATCATGCCGTCGGAACTGGAGTCGGATGGCGTGATGTTGATGGTGCAACCGGCCAGGAGGCCGACGGTGAGCGCTGCCGCGACGATCGCGGTGGCACGCAATTTTAAGCTGTTCATTATATGAGTCCTTAGGTCAGTGTGGGTGGGCACGCTAGAGCGCGCGGCCGAGCGGCACGGGCGCGCCGACGGCTGGGTAATCACTCCGCACTCAGGTTCTCGAGATGCTCAACTCGTGCAGTGAAGGGGTTAGCCGGGGGAGGCCGGGAGGTGGGTGCCACCTTTGGTCGGCGATTCGCGCCGCCGCGAGAGGCACTCTCGCGAGACGCACGCACGCGAGAGCGCATGCCACGACAGCGAGGGCAATTCCGCCCGCGACGAGAACGACGCCGAGCAGTGACAAGATGACGGTGGCGCCGCGCGCCGTTGAATCTAAGGCGCTATCGACAGCGCTTGTGGCCGCCGTCTCGTGGGACTCTATCGGCGCGACCGGGTCACCCATGATCATGGTCTGGCCATCCGGCATGATGTGCGAGAAGGCCTGGCTCGCGTCGGTTGGAGGGGCGACGCACAGTGTGTGGACGACCGGCGCGAAACACATGATGAGCGCGCCGAGTGCGAGACCCAGTAGGGCCCGACCTGAGAGGCGCGGAGAGCTCACTGGGCGAGTATAGGCGGCGAAGCTGGGGCTACTCTTCGTTATCTTCTTCTTCTAAACGCGAGACTGATTTCGACATGAGTTGATTCTAGCCCGTTGCCCTTTTGATTCGCGCTACTCGGGAGTTGTCGAAGTACATGCGCTTTTCTCGCGCGGGCTTTCCGGCGATTTCGGCGACCAACGCGCCGAGGCTGATGTAGACCGTGGTCTTCCTCTTGTCTAAGTCGGGGTGGTTCTGCACGTATCGCACGTACGGCAAATAGCGAGTGTAAGTTCCGATGACGATCGTTCCGCCGAGCTCCATGATGAGGTCAAGGTCATAAACGTGTTGTTCGATACCGACCGCGATTCGCTCGAGCCCGCCGAGCACTCGGATGATGCGTCGGCGCAGATCGAGGGTTACGTCGCGATCGAGAAATCCACCGACCATGGGAATTGGTTCGCCATCACAAATTGCCGCGGCCTGGAGATCGTTTAGTCCTGCATTTTGTCCGAAGACCTTCGTCAAAGCTGCGCGGTTCTTCTTGCTCGCGTCCGACCACTCTTGCCAAGCCTCGAGAGTGTCCTTCTTCCGATTTCGCGTCCACGTGATGGATGCAGACCATGCACTGCTCACGAGGGAGCCGAGCGCGATTAATGCTGCAACACCACCCACGACGGGCAGCGGCGATTTCACTTGCACCGCGATTATCGAGAGGCCAACGACTGAAGCGACGAGCACTATGGGCAGGACAACCGTGAGAATGCGCTTCGATTTCGACCAGAATTTCCAGGGAAGGATGCGCATCCTGCAACACTAATCGGCAGCAGCGTCACAGGACCACGGTTTCGCCGCGGGGCGTCGGCACGAGTAATCCCGAGCCGTCGAACGCCTGCTCGAGTTGGGCGCGAGTTTCGGAGAAGTGCTCCCAGTCCTCGGTGTGGAGGCCCACCACGCGCGATGCTCCAAGCATGTGGGCGGCGGCCGCGGCATCCGCTGAAGTGAGCGTGAGAGGTGCGTCGATCTGGGGGATGCGCGCGGCCCCCGCAAAGAGCAACGCGATGTCGATCGCAGGAAACGCGTCGGCGATTTGCTGCACGAGCGGCAGGGACGCGTTGTCTCCGCTCACGTAGACGGTCGGCTCGCCGGGCGCTTCGAGTACGAATCCGATGACCGCGCCGAGGCGCGCCTCGATGCCGGGCGGGCCGTGCAGCGCGGGCACGGCCGTGACCGTAACGTCGCCCATAGTGTGCGTCTCCCACGCGTCGAGCCCGATCACGCCGCCGCCGAACAGGTCGGCCGCAGCGTCCATCGTGCTGAGGGTGACGACGCCCGAGGCGAGCAGCTCGAGTCCCTCGTAGTCGAGGTTGTCTTCGTGCTTGTGGTGTGAGAGCAGCACGAGGTCGATGGGTCCGACCGCTTGCCGCGCGACGCCCGGGCCCGCCGTCTTGACGAGGGGCGGGTCATCCGGCTCCCCGTAGGACTGTGGTGGGTCAAACGTGGGATCCGTGATGATGCGAAGGCCCGCGTATTCGAGCACGGCGGTCGGGCCGCCGATGTAGGTGAGGGTCGTCATCGACATACGCTGAGACTATGCCCAATCGATTGGTGGATGCCGCGAGCCCCTACTTGCGCTCCCACGCGAGTAACCCCGTGGACTGGTGGCAGTGGAGCCCCGAGGCGTTCGCGGAGGCTGCGCGCCGGGACGTTCCGGTGCTCGTATCCATCGGTTACTCGACGTGTCACTGGTGTCACGTCATGGCGCGCGAGAGTTTCAGTGACCCCGCGATCGCGGCTCTGCTCAACGAGAACTTCGTCGCGATCAAGGTCGATCGTGAGGAGCACGCCGAGGTCGACTCGACCTACCTGGCGGCGGCGGGCGCGTTCACGCCGAACCTCGGGTGGCCGCTCAACGTGTTCGTGACCCCGCAAGGGCGCGCGTTCTTCGCCGGTACGTACTGGCCGCCCGAGCCTGTGGGGGAGCACCCCTCGTTCCGGCTGGTGCTCGAGAGCGTGCTGGGGGCGTGGCGCGAGCGCCGCGCCGACGTCGAGCGCAGCGGCGCTGCGATCGTGGAGGCGTTGGGGGCCTCGCGTACAGGCGCGGAATCCGCTCCCGCCGATTTCGCTGCGGTCGTCGCGTCGCTCGAAGCGCTCGAAGACCGACAGTTCGGCGGATTCGGGGGAGCCCCGAAGTTTCCCGTCTCTCCCGTGCTGCGGTTTCTCGTAGAGCGCCGTGAGCCGCTCGGGGAGCGCGTGCTCGATGCCATGGCAGCCTCGGCGCTGCGGGATCTCGATGGCGGCTTCTTTCGCTACTCGACCCGCCGCGATTGGACCGAGCCGCACTATGAGCGCATGCTCTACGACAACGCGCAGCTACTCGCGTGTTACGCGCTCGCGGGTCGTGCGGAGATTGCTACGGGCATCGCCGACTTTCTGCTCGTCACTCTGCAGCTGCCGAGCGGCGGCTTTGCGTCGGCTCAAGACAGCGAAAGCATGGTCGACGGCAAGCGCGTCGAGGGCTTCTATTACTCGCTCGATGCGGCGAGTCGTGCGCGACTCGAAGCCCCGCCTCTCGACGAGAAAGTGATCACGGGGCTCAACGGCCTCGCGATCGAAGGGCTCGCGATAGCGGGAGTCGCGCTCGAGCGCGCCGATTGGGTTGACGCCGCGGTGCGAGCGGCCGAGTTTGTGCTCGAGCGGCATGTTTTGCCTGGCCAGCACGGTCTCCCCGGCCGGCTGGTGCGGGCGTCGATCGGCGGCGTGGCGTTGGCCGCGACATCCACTCTCGAAGATTTCGGGATGCTCGCCTCGGGCCTCGCGCACCTCGCGACCGCTACGGGGGAGGTGCGGTTCGCCACCGCCGCGCGCGACCTCGTGGACGCAGCGCTCGCCGCGGGCTCGCAGGGGGCTCCCGGCTCGGTGCTAGCCGCGGGTACCCCGTTCGGGCTGCCCGGCGGCGGCGACCCTCTGCTCGCCGCTCAAGGCATCCACGCCCCAGCGGACGAGAGTGACGGCGCGCATCCCTCGGGTCTCGCCGCGATGGCCGCCGCGAGCTACCGGCTGTATCTGCTCACGGCGCACGCACCCTATCGTGCTGCGGCCGTCGCTGCGATGGAACGGGTGGATGCCGCGGCCCAACCCCTCGCGTACGGCGCAGCGCTCGCGGTCATGAGCCAACTCGCCGAACCCGTGCGGCAGGTCGTCGTCGTGACCGACGATGCTGCAGCCCCGCTCGCTGTCGCGGCGCGAAAGCTGCAGGGGCTTGTGAGCGTGGTGAGCCCGAGCCAGGCGCTCGAGTTTGCCGCCGCGGGGTTTGAGCTGTTCGAGGCACGTGCACTCGTGGGCGAACTCCCGACCGCGTACGCGTGCACCGACTTCGTGTGCCGCTTGCCGGTGACGGATGTCGCGGGGCTAGGCTAGCGCGGCGTCGTGCGGGCCAAACCTACGCCGGTCACGGCTTTGGGCCGTAAGTCGCCACGCGAGCATGCTGAGGGGTGCCATATTGTCGCCAAAAGGTGCCAGTAACGACAATATGGCGCACCTCAACCCATGCGCCGTCGCGGAGCGCGGCGGGCGGGGCGTTGCCCTAGACCGTGGCTGCGGCCTCGACGACCGTGAGGGGAGCCGAGTCATCCGCTGTCCACTCATTGAGCGAACCGTCGTAGAGGGCGACGTTGCGGTGGCCGAGCAGCGTGAGCACGAGCGCATCGGCCGCGGCTACGATGCCGCCGTTGCAATACGTGATGACGCGTTCGTCATCGAGCACGGGGGCGAATGTTGCGCGCAACTGGTCCGTGCCGACGAGGGCGTTGGTGTCGCGATCGACGAGCCGCGCCGCCGGAACGCTGAGGCTTCCCGGGATGTGTCCAGCGCGGGCGCGTGACGGCTGTTCGCCCGTGAACTCCTTGGGCGGAATGCCGCACACGAGGCTACCAACGGCGTCGCCGTTGACGACCGCCGCGACATCCGCTTTCGACACCCACAGTTCGGGTCGCTCGGCGACTGTGAAGA
>JANOOQ010000249.1:0-4599 GCA_031421515.1 Leifsonia sp. | reverse complement strand
GACGCCGAGATCTGCGAGATCTACACCGACGTCGACGGCGTCTTCACGGCAGACCCACGGCAAGTGCCTACCGCGCGAAAGATTGACCGAATCACGAGCGAAGAGATGCTCGAACTCGCAGCGGCTGGCGCGAAGGTTCTTTACATTCGCGCCGTGGAATATGCCAGACGACACGGTGTGACGATTCACGTGCGATCGTCGTTCAACAGCAACGAGGGCACGCTAGTCGTGAATCCGAAAGAGGGAGAAAGCGTGGAAGAGCCCATCATCACCGGGGTCGCAGCCGACCTGAGCGAAGCGAAAGTTACAGTCGTTGGCGTGCCGGACATTCCTGGCAAGGCGGCGCAAATCTTCACGATCGTCGCGACCACGAACGCCAATATCGACATGATCGTGCAAAACGTCTCGACGGCCGGCACGGGTCGCACCGACATCTCGTTCACGCTGCCCAAGTCGGATGCAGACAAGGCCATCACGGCTCTCAACGCCGAGAAGGAGTCGGTCGGTTTTGAGGCACTCCTGCACGACGATGAAATCGGCAAACTCTCGGTAGTGGGCGCGGGCATGCGCAGCAACGCGGGCGTTTCGGCGAAGCTGTTCACCGCTCTCTTCGAGGCCGGCATCAACATCGAGATGATCTCGACGAGCGAGATCCGCATCTCGGTCATCACGCGCGCAGACATCGTCAATGACGCAGTGCGCGTCGTTCACTCGGCGTTCGAGCTCGACGGCGAAGACGAAGCGGTCGTGCACGGGGGCACCGGGCGCTAAAACTCTGCGAGAATTGATGCATGAGTATTGAGACCACGTCGGGCGTTCGCATCGGAGTCGTCGGGGCTACGGGCCAAGTCGGTGCGGTAGTTCGACGACTTCTTGAGGAGCGCGACTTTCCGGTTTCCGAGATT
This sequence comes from Leifsonia sp., assembly GCA_031421515.1. Taxonomy (GTDB): domain Bacteria; phylum Actinomycetota; class Actinomycetes; order Actinomycetales; family Microbacteriaceae; genus Rhodoglobus. Next base: position 3,694 of record JANOOQ010000249.1, on the reverse strand, counting down.
CGCTACTTCGCGTCATCCCGCAGCGCAGGCTCGACCTTGCCCTGGAAAGACGGCGTGATCACGGTCGAAGACGCCGAAACGGCGGATCCAAGCGGACTCGATATCGCGATCTTCTCGGCGGGCGCGACGACCTCGCGGGCGCAAGCACCCCGGTTCGCGGCCGCGGGAGTCACCGTCATCGACAACTCGTCAGCATGGCGCATGGACCCAGACGTGCCCTTGGTCGTGAGCGAAGTCAATCCACATGCAATTAGTGAAGCCGTCAAGGGAATCATCGCGAACCCCAACTGCACGACGATGGCAGCGATGCCCGTGCTTAAGGTGCTCGATGCCGAAGCTGGCCTCGAGCGCTTGATCGTGAGCACGTATCAAGCGGTTTCGGGGGCCGGGCTCGCGGGCGGCGAGGAGCTACTCACGCAAGCGACTGCCGCGATCGGTCAAGACGCGATCGAGCTCGTGCACAGTGGCGAAGCGGTGTCGATGCCGGCGGCCGTGAAGTTTCCCAAGAACATCGCTTTCAACGTTGTGCCTTTTGCGGGCAATCTCGTCGACGACGGTCTCGGCGAAACGGACGAAGAGAAGAAGCTTCGCAACGAGAGCCGCAAGATTCTCGAGCTGCCCGAGTTGCTCGTGAGTGGCACGTGTGTTCGCGTGCCCGTGTTCACGGGTCACTCCCTGTCGATCAATGCCGAGTTCGCTCGCAGCGTGAGCCCGGATCGTGCGCGCGAGTTGCTTCGGGATGCACCGGGTGTCGTATTGAGCGACATCCCGACTCCCCTCGACGCCGCGGGCAAAGATCCGAGCTTCGTCGGGCGCATCCGTCAAGACGAGGGAGTTGCCGGCGGTCGTGGACTCGCGCTCTTCATCAGCAATGACAACTTGCGCAAGGGTGCGGCCCTCAACGCCGTGCAGATCGCGGAGCTCGTTGCGGCCGATGTGCTCGCTTCGGTCACGACCTAGGTCGCATGAGACTCGTCGCCATCGTCGCGGTCGCACTCTGCTTGGCCGGATGCTCGGCGCCCGCTCCAGGAACGGTCGATGCCGTGCCACGCGATGACGCTCCCGTCGTCGCGTTTTACGGAGATTCGTACACGCGAGGTACCGGCGCGTCGGACCCAGCCGCGCGCTGGTCAACAATTGTGTGCGAACAGCGCGGCTGGACCGAATTCAATCCGAGCGCGAACGGCTTGGGCTTCATCAACAATCGTCACACGATCGGCGATGGCGACCTGCCGAGCCTCATCATCGCGCAAGAACCCGACATCGTCATCGTCACGATGGGCCTCAACGACAACTTTGCGTACTCCTACGCGGGTGACAAGATTCAGCAGCAAATCGAAGACGATCTCCGGCGACTGAAAGAAGCCCTGCCGAACGCGCGCATCGTCGTTGTTGAGCCCTTTTGGTATACAGACGAGCGAGCGGACTCCGTCGAGATCATCAATGGTTGGGTGCGGGATGCAGCCGCGAATCTTCCCGCCGACTACATTGCTGGTGCGTCCCATTGGATCGAGGGCCACCCCGAATGGATGGCCGTGGATCGACTCCACCCCAACGACGAGGGATACGCCGAGATCGCCAAGCGCATGGATGCCGAACTCACCAAGCTTGGTCTCTCGCCGCTACTAAACTGAACTAGTGAGCAAACCCGTCGACGTGGCCCTAATTGGCGGTGGCATCATGAGCGCGACGCTCGGAGCGCTACTTGCACAACTTCAGCCGGACTGGCGCATCGAGATCTTCGAGCGCTTGCCCGCGGCCGCCCTAGAGAGCTCGAACCCGTGGAATAACGCTGGCACGGGCCATGCGGCCCTGTGCGAGCTCAACTACACCCCGCTGCGCCCAGATGGCACGATCGACATTTCGGGGGCTGTCAAGGTCAACGAGCAGTTCCAAGTGTCCCGCCAGTTTTGGGCATACCTTGTCGGAACTGGAGCGTTGCCCGATCCCAGCTCCTTCATTACGGCGACGCCCCACATGAGCTTCGTCTGGGGCGAAGACAACGTCGCATACTTGCGCAAGCGGTTTGACGCGTTGAAGGGTCACCCGCTCTTTGCAGGCATGGAATATAGCGAGGATGCCCGCGTCATCCGATCGTGGGCGCCGCTCCTGATTCCCGGCCGGAGCAAGTCGCAGCCGATCGCCGCGACCCGGATTGCTTCTGGCACCGATGTGGATTTTGGCGCACTCACGAACTACTTGATGTCGAATCTCGTTGCGGGTGGAGCCGCACTCAAAATTGAGGTTGTCGTCACGAACCTCACGAAGCAACGTGACGGGCTGTGGCGCATTTCGTTGCGCAACGACCTCGGTGGTACCCCACTGGCTCCCGTCACCGCTCGCTTCGTGTTCGTGGGCGCGGGGGGCTACGCGCTCGGGCTCTTGCAAAAGTCCGGCATCAAGGAGATCCGCGGATTCGGTGGATTCCCGGTGAGCGGTGAGTTCTTGCGCACCGACAATCCCGACCTCGTCGCGCGTCACACCGCGAAGGTGTACGGCAAGGCGGCTGTCGGTTCGCCGCCCATGTCTGTGCCCCACCTCGACCTGCGAGTCGTCGACGGAACGGGCAGTCTCATGTTCGGACCGTACGCGGGCTTTAGCCCCAAATTTCTCAAGACGGGTTCGCTCGTCGACCTGTTTGCGTCGATCCGCTGGCACAACATCGTGCCTATGGTCGCGGCGGGGCTTGGCAATCTCGGCCTCGTGAAATACCTCGTTTCGCAGCTCGCCGCGAGCAACGCGTCGAAGTTCCGCGAGCTGCAGCAATTCGTGCCGGGCGGCAAGCGCGAGGATTGGTATCGCATCACGGCCGGGCAGCGCGTTCAAGTGATCAAGAAAGACAAGAAGAAGCTCGGCGTGCTGCAATTTGGTACCGAGGTTGTTGCTTCAGCGGATGGCACGATCGCGGGCCTCCTCGGAGCATCGCCCGGAGCATCCACCGCCGTTCCCATCATGCTCGGGCTCCTCGAGAAGTGTTTCCCCGCTTCGATCGAAGCGTGGCGCCCGACGCTCTCGGCGATGATTCCTAGTTACGGCACGGCCCTGTCCGATGACCCCGAGAGTGCCGCGAAGACTCTCGCGAGCACAGCGAAGGCACTCGGCACCCAGCCCTAGCTGTACCCCGATCTCGGGGTACAAAGTGTCTCGCTGACCTGCAAGACTCCACTTCATGGCGATTGAGGCGCGCGTTCGACTCGCGGTACTCGACGACCACGAATTGCTCCTCGATAGCCTCGCGAGTTGGATTGCGGCCAACGCGGTCGACTTCGACCTAGTTCTGTCGGCAAGCTCGTGGCTTCAGCTTGTGCACAGCGATCGGTTTCCGACCGATCTTGTTTTTCTCGACTTTCAACTCACCGAGCCCGTCTCGATCGAAGCTCGCGTTCGCACGTGCCGCGCGGCAGGAGCGAAGGTCATCGTGCTCTCGAGCCTCGATACGCCGGAAGCACGCGAGCGCGCCATGGAGGCGGGGGTCGCGGCCTTTCTGCCCAAAACGCTATCGATGCGTGACGTCATGGACACGGCCCGAAAGGTCATGGGAATCGATCGCGACACGAGCCATAAGCGCGACTGGCGCCCCTTGCCCGTGGGGGCGCAGAGCCAGTCGAGGCCCAAGCTGAGCGCGGGCGAGACTCAAGCGCTCACGCTCTACGTATCGGGGCTCAGCATGGCGCAAGTCGCCCAGCGCATGGAT
>JANOOQ010000248.1:0-1921 GCA_031421515.1 Leifsonia sp. | reverse complement strand
CTCGGTGCCGGTCGGCCTGCTGACCGCCATCTACCTGGTCGAATACGGCCGCGGGATGCTGGCGCGAGCGATCACGTTCTTCGTCGACGTCATGACGGGCATCCCGTCGATCGTCGCCGGTCTCTTCGCGTTTGCATTCTTCGCGCTCATCTTCGACGACCCGGGAATCAGGTTTGGATTCGGTGGCGCCGTCGCGCTCTCGCTACTCATGACTCCCGTCGTCGTGCGCTCGAGCGAAGAGATGCTCAAGCTCGTGCCCAACGAATTGCGCGAGGCTTCGTACGCACTCGGAGTTCCGAAGTGGCTCACGATTGTCAAGATCGTCATCCCGACCTCGATCGCGGGAATCACGACGGGCGTCACCCTCGCGATCGCACGAGTCATCGGCGAGACCGCCCCGCTGCTCATCATCGCGGGCTTCACCGCGAGCATGAATTACAACCTCTTTAGCGAGCGGATGATGTCGATCCCCGTCTTCGTTTACACGCAGTACGCCAACCCCGGTACGGACGTGCAGGCGTACCTCGACCGCGCGTGGACCGGGGCGCTCACGCTCATCCTCATCGTCATGGCCCTCAATCTCATCGCGCGTCTCGTCGCGCGCATCTTCGCTCCCAAGCTCGGCCGCTAGGTCAGACAGGAAACCCGTGTCAAAGCGCATCGAAGTCATCGACCTCAACGTCTACTACGGCAAGTTCAAGGCCGTCGAAGACGTCACCCTCACGATCGAGCCGCGCACCGTGACAGCCCTCATCGGCCCGAGTGGGTGCGGCAAGTCGACCTTCTTGCGCACGCTCAATCGCATGCACGAAGTCATCCCCGGCGCACGCGTCGAGGGCGAAGTGCTCATCGACGGCAACAACCTCTACGGCCCAGGAGTCGATCCCGTGCTCGTGCGCCGCCAGGTCGGCATGGTGTTTCAGCGCCCCAACCCATTCCCGACGATGTCAATCCGCGACAACGTGCTCGCGGGCGTCAAGCTCAACAACCGTCGCATGTCGAAAGCGGATGCAGACGAGCTAGTCGAGACGTCGCTCCAGGGCGCCAACCTCTGGAACGAAGTGAAGGACCGCCTCGCGCTGCCCGGCTCAGGCATCTCGGGTGGTCAACAGCAGCGCTTGTGCATCGCGCGCGCGATCGCGGTTTCGCCCGAGGTGATTCTCATGGACGAGCCATGCTCGGCGCTCGACCCCATCTCCACTCTCGCGATCGAGGACCTCATCGAGGAGCTCAAGCAGCAGTACACGATCGTGATCGTCACGCACAACATGCAGCAAGCATCCCGAGTCTCGGACCGCACAGCGTTCTTCAACATCGCGGGTTCGGGCAAGCCCGGCAAGCTCATCGAATACGACGACACCGCAACGATGTTCTCGAACCCGAGTGTGCAAGCGACCGAGGACTACGTCTCGGGCAAGTTCGGGTAACTGCGCGGTGGAGCTTGGGCGATCGCATCGCGTCGCCGCGACCCCAGCGCCGAGGAAGCCTGCAACCGAGGGTGGCGCGACTCCTGCCGCGCAAAGCCTCGAGTTCGCCAATCCGGCCCATGTTGCGCGTCGAACATGGGCCATGTCGGCGAACTCGACGCGCGGGCAAGCAAATGCCGGGCCGCAGAACGCCTCTCGGCGCATGGCCGCTCGGAGCGGCTATTAGTGGAGCCCGGGGTTACTGCGGCCCGGCGTAAGTATTTTACTCCAAGCGCTGCGCGCGGTGGAGCCGCGCACAAGCCGCGAGCTCCTCGCCCGTGAGCGTGAGCCGGGCGGCGCGAGTCGTCAATTCGGTGCCGCGCTCGGGCTTGGAGCGCTCACCCTCATCCGCGGGGCTCGTGCCCCCGGCAGACGCGGTGCGACGGAACGCGGCAGCGCGATCGCGAGAGACACCGAAGGCTCCGGGGCCTAGACCGCGCAGAAGTTGGGCGGCG
>JANOOQ010000247.1:0-8244 GCA_031421515.1 Leifsonia sp. | reverse complement strand
ATTGAACTCGTCAACGGGAGCGCGAGTGGCCCCAGCGTGCTACTCGTCGCCTTGAGTGTCTGGGTCGCTAACGTCATCGCATTTGCTCTCGTGTATTGGGAGCTTGATCGCGGTGGGCCTGTGGCGCGTCGCGTCGAAGGGGTCAACGACAAGGCGCAGCAGGACTTTCGGTTTCCGCAGCAAGACAACCCCACCGGCTTCGAACAGTGGAACTCGAGCTTCATCGACTACGCATACTTCTCGCTCACTAACATGATGGCGTTCAGCCCAACCGACGTCATGCCGATGACGAAGCGTGCGAAAGCGTTCATGGGCTATCAGGCGCTCACGGGATTCGTGTTGCTCGCACTCGTCATATCGAGAGCGGTCAACATCTTGGTGTGAGGAATACACTCGCCCCCATGGCACACACCTCACGAAATTGGCACGCCGAGCATCACAAGACACTCACTCGGGGCGAGCGAGCCGCCGACTATATGCGCAATGGAATGGGCAGCTGGCTATTCGTCGGAAGCTTCTTGGCATTCATGGTGCTGTGGGCGGTGCTCAATACGCTCGATATCAAGTGGGACCCGTATCCGTTCATCCTCCTCAACCTGTTTCTCAGCATGCTCGCTGGCCTTCAAGGCGCCATCTTGCTCATCGCCGCGAAACGTCAAGACGCGTTGTCGGCCGCACTTGCCCAGCACGACTTCGATACGAACACTGCCGCGAAAGTTGATATCGAGTTGCTGCTTGAGATCAACAGAAGGCAACTTGAGATCATCACGGAGCTACGCGAGGTGCTAGTGCGCAGCGACTCGAAATCCGCGAAAAGCTAAAGGCGTACGGTGTCAATCGCGGCGCGGTACTCATCGAGGGATCGCACCTCGCTCGGCCCCGAATTGAATTCGGAGTGGATGACGCCATCCACACCGATAACGAACGTGCCCCGGTTCGCGATTCCTTTGTCGGCGTTGAAAACGCCGTATTGCATTGCCACGCCACCGTGTGGCCAGAAATCCGCAAGCAACGAGAAGTCGTAGCCTTCGTGTTCGGCCCAAGCACGGAGCGTTGCCTTCGAGTCGACGGAAATGCCGAGAAGCTCGACACCGGCATCCTTGAACAAGCTCAGGTTGTCGCGCAATTCGCACAGTTCGGTCGTGCACGTGCCCGAGAAAGCGAGCGGGTAAAACACGAGAACGACGGGCTTGACGCCTCGAAAATTGCTCAATCGCACTCGCTCACCGAATTGGTTCGCAAGCTCGAAGTCGGGGGCAAGGGTCAAGTCGTCTGGGGCCATGACGCGCAATCCTACGCGCGTGCGAAACCTAAGGAAACCGACAACTAGAATCGACGCGTGCCGTAGGTAAGCACAGCTTCGCTAGCGTCCCCGTCGCAACCCGACGCGCGCTGGGAATCATCTCTCTACACGAAAGAGGTCACCGTGACGGTAAACGACCAGGATCCGTACTCTGTCCACCACCTGGACTCCGATCCGGAAGAAACCGCCGAGTGGCAGCAATCCCTCGATGACCTCGTCGCCACACATGGACACGCGCGCGGCCGCGAAATCATGCTGAGCCTACTGAAGCGCTCGAAAGACCTCCACCTCGGTGTGCCGATGGTTCCGACGACCGACTACATCAACACGATTGCGCCCGAGAACGAGCCCGAGTTTCCCGGAAACGAAGAGATCGAGCGCAAGTACCGCGCCTGGATCCGCTGGAACGCGGCCATTACCGTGCACCGCGCGCAGCGGCCCGGGGTCGGCGTCGGCGGCCACATCTCGACGTACGCGTCATCCGCTGCCCTCTACGAGGTCGGCCACAACTACTTCTTCCGCGGCGCCGATCACGCGGGCGGCGGCGACCAGATCTTCTACCAAGGCCATGCCTCCCCCGGAATGTACGCGCGTGCTTTTCTCGAAGGCCGCGTGAGCCAAGAGCAGCTCGAGGGCTTCCGGCAAGAGAAATCGCACCCGACTGGCAGCGTCTCAAGCTACCCGCACCCGCGCCTCATGCCCGAGTTCTGGCAATTTCCGACCGTCTCAATGGGTCTCGGCCCGATCAACGCGATCTACCAAGCACAATCGAACCGCTACCTCACCAATCGCGGAATCAAGGACGCATCTGACCAACAGGTCTGGGCCTTCCTCGGCGACGGCGAGATGGACGAGGTCGAGAGCCGCGGCGCACTTCAGTGGGCAGCCAACGACGGTCTCGACAACCTGAACTTTGTCGTCAACTGCAACCTTCAGCGCCTCGACGGTCCCGTGCGCGGCAACGGCAAGATTGTGCAAGAGCTCGAGAGCTTCTTCCGCGGCGCCGGCTGGAACGTCATCAAGGTCATTTGGGGCCGCGAATGGGATGACTTGCTCGCTCGCGACAGCGAGGGCGCTCTTCGCGACCTCATGAACCGCACACCCGATGGCGACTACCAGACGTACAAAGCAGAGTCTGGCGCGTATGTGCGTGAGAACTTCTTTGGCCGTGACCCCCGCACACTCGAGATGGTCAAGGGCTACACCGACGACGAACTGTGGAACCTCAAGCGTGGCGGCCACGACTACCGCAAGGTCTACGCGGCTTTCAAGGCTGCATCGGAGCACAAGGGTCAACCGACCGTCATTCTCGCGAAGACCGTCAAGGGCTACGGCCTCGGTCCGAGCTTCGAGGGTCGCAACGCGACTCACCAAATGAAGAAGCTTTCGCTCGACAACCTCAAACAGTTCCGCGACGTCATGCGAATTCCGATCACGGACGCTGTGCTCGAAGCCGACCCTTACCAGCCCCCGTTCTACCACCCGGGTCAAGACGACGAAGCGATTCAGTACCTGCAAGAGCGTCGCCGCGCACTCGGCGGATACGTGCCCGAGCGTCGCTCAAAGTACACGCAAATCGCGATGCCGGATGCCTCGGTATTCGACGTCGTGCGCAAGGGCTCTGGCAAGCAAGAGATCGCAAGCACGATGTCATTTGCGCGCTTGCTCAAGGACCTACTGCGCGACAAGGGACTCGGCAATCGAATCGTTCCGATCATCCCCGACGAAGCTCGCACGTTCGGGATGGACGCGTACTTCCCGACCGCCAAGATCTACAACCCTGCCGGCCAGCAATACACCTCGGTGGACCGCGAGCAATTGCTCGCCTACAAAGAGAGCCCGCAAGGCCAGATCATTCACGTCGGCATCAACGAAGCAGGAGCTTTCGCGGCCTTCACCGCTGCGGGAACGCAATACGCAACGAATGGCGAACCGCTCATTCCCGTGTACGTCTTCTACTCGATGTTCGGGTTCCAGCGCACAGGTGACGCGATGTGGGCCGCGGGCGACCAAATGGCCCGCGGATTCATCATGGGCGCGACCGCGGGTCGCACGACACTCACGGGCGAAGGGCTGCAGCACGCCGACGGGCACTCACTGCTGCTCGCGTCTACGAACCCGGCAGTCGTGAGCTATGACGCCGCCTACGGCTACGAGCTCGGTCACATCGTCAAGGCCGGAATCGAGCGGATGTACGGCGGCGTGCATCCCGATCCCAACGTCATGTACTACTTGACGCTTTACAACGAGCCGATTGTGCAGCCCGCCGAGCCCGAGAACTTCGACGTCGACGGCGCTCTACGCGGCATCTACCACCTCAAGTCCGGCACAGTAGAAGGCCCCAAGGCACAGATTCTCGCTTCGGGAGTTGCCGTGCCATGGGCACTCGAGGCGCAGCAATTGCTCGCCGACGATTGGGGCGTGTCAGCCGACGTCTGGTCGGTCACGTCGTGGACGGAATTGCGTCGCGACGGAATTTCCGCCGACCAGCACAACTTCCTCAACCCCAACGGCGAGGAGCGCGTCGCGTACGTTACGCAATTGCTCTCTGCATCCTTGGGTCCCTTCCTTGCCGTGACCGACTTGATGCACGCCGTGCCCGACCAAATCAGGCAGTTTGTGCCCGGCGACTATGCGACGCTCGGTGCCGACGACTTCGGGTTCTCGGACACGCGCGCCGCTGCTCGTCGGTTCTTCAAGATCGACAGCCCATCGGTCGTGGTGCGCACGCTCGAGTCGCTCGCCAAGCGCGGCACGATCGACAGATCGATCCCGGCGCAAGCGATCGAGAAGTACCGCTTGCTCGATGTGACTGCGGGAACAACGGGCTCCGCCGGCGGCGAAAGCTAGGCGGGTCGAATAGTCGCCGTGCAGAGGACCAAGGAGCAAACACTCGCGTGGTTGCGCACGATCTCTGGCGAGCTTGCGACCGCGACTCTCAAGCGACTGGATGACACGCTCCCCTGGTACGGCGACATGCCGCCAGGGCGGCGATCCGCCGTCGGACTCGTGGCGCAAAACGGCATCACGAGTTTCATCAGCTGGTTCGAAGACCCCAAGTCGATCCCGTGGATCGCGGCCGATGTGTTTGGTGCGGCTCCCCGCGAACTTCTGCGATCGGTTTCGCTCACGCAAACCCTCCAGCTCATTCGCATCACGGTCGAAGTGGTCGAAGAGCGCGTCAAAGATGGCGACAGCGTTTTTCGTGAAGCGATCCTGCTGTATTCGCGCGAGATCGCTTTCGCGGCCGCCGATGTCTATGCGCGCGCCGCCGAAGCGCGAGGACTGTGGGACGCCCGCCTCGAGGCCCTTGTTGTCGACTCGATCCTCAGTGGTGAGTACGACAACGAGCTCCCGAGCCGCATCGCAGCCCTCGGTTGGAACGGACACGGAGAGGTGTGCGTGCTCGTGGGTACGGCGCCGAAGATGCTCGATGTCGATCAGTTGCGGCGCACGGCTCGGCACCTCGACGCCGACGTTCTCATAGGCGTGCAAGGCAGCCGTCTCGTGCTCGTGATCGGGCGCGCGAGCCCCCGAACCGACGATGCCGAAGCAACACCGCCCATGCCGTTTCTCACGATCGCGGAACAACTAGAACCCGGGTTCGGACTCGGCCACCTCGTGCTCGGCCACGAAGTGCCGACCCTCGTCGATGCCTCCAAAAGCGCAAAGGCAGCCCTCGCGGGGTTCGCCGTCGCGCGTTCGTGGCGCAACGCCCCACGCCCGACTCTCGCCGACGATTTGCTTCCCGAGCGCGCTTTCGCGGGCGATCCACTCGCGCGCTCGACGCTCATCAACCGCATTTATCGTCCGCTCCAAGCACACTCGACAGACTTGCTGTCGACGCTGTGGTGCTACCTTGACAACGGTCGCTCCCTCGAGGCGACCGCGCGGGAGTTGTTCGTGCATCCCAACACCGTGCGCTACCGCCTCAAGCGCGTGAGCGACGTCATCGGGTGGGATGCCACGGGCGCTCGTGAGGCGCTCATTCTGCAATCCGCGCTCATCGTCGGCTCAATTGCCGACCCCGAGGGCCCCCGCAAGCGCTAAATACTGAGCGCATCCCACAACGATTTAGTCGATTCTTCGTCGAATCGGCTCACCACGGAGCCGCAATCGTTGGCAGACTAGGCGAGTGATCGTTATCGTTGCGCCCGGTCAGGGCTCTCAAACTCCCGGATTTCTTGAACCGTGGCTCGACCTACCGGGGGCGAGCGATCAACTCGGCACCATTTCGGAGGCCGTCGGAATCGACTTGCGTGCCCACGGCACCGTCTCGGACGCCGACACGATTCGAGACACGAAGGTTGCACAGCCGCTCATCGTTGCTGCGGGCCTTCTCACCCTCACGGCGCTGCTGGCGGACGGTCGACGCGACAAGGTTGGCGGAGTCGCCGGTCACTCGGTCGGCGAGGTCACTGCGGCTGCGGCTGCGGGCATCATGAGCGAAACGGATGCGGTCGCGTTTGTTCGCGAGCGAGGGTCCGCCATGGCGGATGCCGCGGCGCTCGAGCCGACGGGAATGTCCGCGGTTCTTGGCGGCGACGAAGCCGTCCTACTCGAGCGACTCGCGGAGCTCGGCCTGGCGCCAGCGAACTTCAATGGCGGTGGGCAAATCGTGGTCGCCGGCGCCCTCGACGCCCTCGCGCAACTCGCTGAGAACCCCGTCGCGGGCTCGCGTGTCATCCCGCTGCAAGTGGCGGGCGCGTTCCACACGCGCTACATGCAGCCCGCTGTCGCGCACCTCGCAGCATTCGCCGCGGGACTCGAGACTCACGACCCGAGCCTGCCGATCTGGACTAACAACGACGGCTCCCGCGTGTCGAGCGGCGCACAGTTCGTCGAGCTTCTCGTCGGCCAAGTCTCGTCGCCGGTACGGTGGGACAAGACGATGGAGGCTTTCGCGGCCGATTCAGTCACGGGAATCGTCGAACTCGCGCCAGCTGGCGCTCTCGTGGGTCTCGCGAAGCGCGGGCTCAAGGGCGTACCGACGGTCGCAGTGAAGACTCCAGACGACCTCGAGAAAGCATTCGACCTCATCGATGGGACCGCACAGTGACCGCCAGCATCAAGCAATCACACGGAGTCGAGTTCACTCGCGTCTACAGTTACGGCGCCGCTCGCGGTGACCGCGTCGTGGGCAACGATGAGCTCGTTGCCGCAATCGACTCAAGCGACGAGTGGATCCAGCAGCGCACGGGAATCATCAGCCGCACGCGCGCTTCGGCAGATATTCTCGCTGTCGACCTTGCGACGGATGCCGCGAAAGAAGCCATCGCGAAGTCGGGTATCGCCGCCGAACTCATCGACCTCGTGATCATCGCGACCATCAGCAACGTGCGCCAGACCCCGTCGATGGCAGCCGTCGTCGCCGATCGCGTCGGTGCAAACCCCGCTGCGGCTTACGACGCGAATGCAGCGTGTGCGGGATTCAGCTACGCCATGACTCAAGCGGATGCCCTCATCCGCTCGGGCGCGGCCCACTACGCTCTCGTGATCGGCGCCGAGAAGCTCTCCGACATCGTAGACCCGACCGACCGCTCGATCTCGTTCCTCCTGGGCGATGGCGCGGGCGCGGCAGTTATCGGCCCGAGCGACTTCCCGGGAATCAGCGCTGCCGTGTGGGGTTCGGACGGCTCCAAAGCGGATGCCGTGAGCATGGACGCGACGCTTATCGACTACCGCGAGGGCAAGGCCGAGTGGCCGACCCTGCGCCAAGACGGTCAGACCGTGTTCCGCTGGGCAGTGTGGGAGATGGCGAAGGTCGCGAACCTCGCGCTTGAGGCCGCAGGCATCACGGCCGAGGACCTCGCGGCGTTCATCCCCCATCAAGCGAACATGCGCATCATCGACGAGTTCGCGAAGCAACTCAAGCTGCCGGAATCCGTGATCGTAGCGAGAGACGTGGCGACGACGGGTAACACTTCGGCCGCATCGATTCCGCTCGCGACGCATCGACTGCTTGCCGAGCATCCCGAACTCAGTGGCGGACTGGCTCTGCAAATCGGCTTCGGCGCTGGACTCGTCTTCGGCGCTCAAGTGATTGTGCTTCCGTAGTCCCCTAAACTAGCAAGCGGTCAAATTACATCCCCAAGGAGAAAAACAATGGCATTGTCCACTGAAGAAGTGCTGGCCGGTCTGGCCGAGCTGATCAACGACGAAACCGGTATTGCGACGGACACCGTCGAGCTGGACAAGTCGTTTACTGACGACCTGGACATCGACTCCATCTCGATGATGACGATCGTTGTCAACGCAGAAGAGAAGTTCGACGTGAAGATCCCCGACGAAGAGGTCAAGAACCTCAAGACCGTCGGCGACGCAGTGAGCTTCATCACCGGCGCTCAGGGCTAACCACCTCTCGTGGTTGGCCAATCGCTCACACGCGGTTGGCCAACTGCGGCACTGAGCACAGCGTGACGTGACCGTTCGTTACCCAAGGGATTGTTGACATGACCAAGAAGATCGTTGTAACCGGAATTGGTGCGACCTCGCCCCTCGGCGGTACTGCCCACGAGTCGTGGGAGGCCCTCCTTGCTGGCGAATCCGGCGTGCACACCCTCGAATACGACTGGGTGGCGCAACTCGACCTACCCGTAACGTTCGCCGCAGAGGCCAAGGTTCGGCCCGAGACCGTACTCGAGCGCGTCGAATACAAGCGGCTCGATCCCTCGGCTCAGTTTGCACTCATCTCGGCTCGAGAGGCTTGGGCCGACGCTGGCACGCCCGACGTCGACCCGATTCGAATCGGTGTCGACTACTCAACCGGGATCGGCGGGCTGTGGACCCTCCTCGACGCGTGGGACACGCTCAAGGAAAAGGGCCCGCGTCGCGTGCTCCCCATGACGATCCCCATGCTCATGCCCATCGCCGCCGCGGCCGCAGTGAGCATGGCGATTCCCTCGCGAGCATTCGCACGAACGGATGTCTCGGCGTGCGCA
>JANOOQ010000246.1:0-8785 GCA_031421515.1 Leifsonia sp. | reverse complement strand
GTCGAACGTCGCGACTCTCCCAATCAAGTTGTGGCCCGGCATGAAGATTGGGCAATTGTGCTTTATCCGTACGAGTTCTCCCGTCGATAACCCCTACGGCTCGGGCCAATACGGGTCGCGGTATCAGGGCCAACGGGGGCCGACGGCGAGCCGGAGCTTCCAGAACTTCCACGTCACGGACGTGCGGTCGACTGATGCTGGTTCGGCCGGAGAGTAGCAACCTCGGTCGCAGGCTCCCTCGGCGCTGGCGTCGCGGGATCGCTGTGCGATCCTCAAAGCTCCAGCGCGCTCAGCTGCCACCCCAACCACGGACTGAACGCGAACGGTGTGGCGGCCGCGGCCGCGCTCAGCAAAGCGGGATCGACCCACGCGAACTCCGAAACCTCGTCCGGGTTGGGCGCGACCTCAGACGAAGTCACCGCGCGATACACGGGGCACACCTCGTTCTCTACGATGCCCGATGCGTCGACCGCGCGGTAGCGAAAGTCCGGCAGGATCAGCGAAAGGTCCGAGACGACGATGCCGAGCTCGAGCAGCGCACGCCGCGTGATCGCGTCTTCCATCGATTCACCGGGCGACGGATGCCCGCAAAACGAGTTCGTCCACACCCCGGGCCACGTGAGCTTGCTCAGCGCGCGGCGGGTGACGAGCACCTCGCCGCCGCCGTTGTACACGTGACACGAGAAAGCGAGGTGCAGCGGGGTGTCGGCGGTGTGCACAGTCGACTTGTCGGCGACGCCGGAAGGGTTGCCCGCGGCATCCAGTAGCACGACCTGTTCTGGAGGGATCATCGAGGTAGTCTGCCTAAGTGGATAGTTCTGCGCTGCTCGCGCTCTCTGAAGAGAGGCAGGTGCAGGTCGACGCCGTTCTGGCCCGCTTCTTCAGCCTAGCCAAGAACCGCGCGGCGGCCTTTGGAGAGCAATACGTGCAGTTGTGGCAGACCCTCGAGAACAACACGATTGGTGGCAAGCGATTCAGACCGCGCATGGTCATGGCCGCCTACCAATCACTCGGGGGAACCGACACTCAAGCCGCGGCATATGTTGGCGCCGCGTTCGAGCTCTTGCACACAGCGCTCATCGTGCACGACGACGTCATCGACCATGACTTCACTCGCCGCGGGCTCCCGAACATCTCAGGCACCTATCGCGACCTCTCGATCGCCGCTGGCCGCGGCGAGCGAGTCGCTGAGCACTCGGGCATCTCGGCGGCCGTCATCGCAGGCGACCTCGCGCTCTTCAATGCGTATCGACTCATCGATCGAAGCGGAGTAGCGGATGCCACGCGCGCACGCCTCCTCGAAGTGATGGATGACGCGCTGTTCGCATCCGCCGCTGGTGAGCTCATCGACGTGGATTTCTCGATCGCCGCCGAGGTTCCTCGCGTCGATGACATCCTCACGATGGAGCGGCTCAAGACGGCCGTCTATTCGTTCGAGGGGCCGCTGCAAGCTGGGGCGATTCTCGCGAGCGCAAGCGAGGAGACGATCACGACTCTCGGTGACTTTGGCCGGGAGATCGGAATCGCGTATCAAATAGTGGATGACCTGCTCGGTGTCTTTGGCGTCGCGGCCGAGACGGGCAAGACGACCATCGGCGACTTGCGGGAGGGCAAGCGCACGGTGCTCATCGCTCACGCGACGGGCACTAGTGAATGGGCGCAAGTCGAATCACTGTTCGGTTCACCTGACCTCACAGAAGAGGGCGCGGCGAGCATCCGCGAAGTGCTCACATCATGTGGCGCGAAGGCGTTCACCGAGGGGCGCGCCCGGTACTACGCGAACCGTGCGATCGCTCGACTGGCCGAGCCACAAATTCCGCCCGCGTTGCGCGCCGAGCTTAACCCCGTCGCCGACGCCGTACTCGGGCGCGTGAAGTGAGCGCGCGAGACGGCCTCTACGACAGGGTGGCTGAAGAGACCGCGAGCATTGTCATTCGTCGGTACTCGACGTCGTTCGGTCTAGCTTCACGACTTCTAGTGGCGGGGGTGAGGCAACACGTCGAGAACATTTACGCGCTCGTCCGCGTCGCTGACGAGATCGTTGACGGCGTGGCCGAGCAAGCGGGGCTCGACACGGTCGAGGCGGGCAGAGTGCTCAACGAACTCGAGCGCGAAACGGAACGAGCGATTGAGTCTGGATTCAGCGCGAATCTTGTCGTGCACGCGTTCGCACTCACGGCACGCGAAGTGAGTTTCGGAGCCGAGTTGACGGCGCCGTTCTTCGAGTCGATGCGCATGGACCTGAGTGAGAAGCACCACGACCAAGAGAGCTTCGAGCGCTACGTCCATGGCTCCGCCGAAGTCGTGGGCCTCATGTGTCTGCGCGCGTTTCTCGTCGGCACGACCGTGGCTCCGGATGACGCGGCTCGCCTCGAACGCGGTGCCCGTGCTCTCGGTTCCGCATTCCAGAAGGTCAACTTTCTGCGCGATCTCGCCGCCGACTTTGAGACACTCGGGCGCAGCTACTTTCCCGGGATCAACGTGGACAGTTTCACCGAGGCAGAGAAGCTGCGATTGCTCGACGACATCGACGCGGATCTCGCGGTCTCCGCGGCCGTCGTGCCCGAGTTGCCGGCGTCGAGCCGTCGAGCGGTCGCTCTCGCACAATCGCTTTTCGCCGAACTCTCAGCGCGACTGCGCAAGACGCCAGCAGAACAACTGGTGCGAGCCCGCGTGCGCGTGCCCAACCCGGTGAAGGCGCGACTCGCGCTCGCCGCAGCTTTAGGGGGAAAGCCGTGAGCAAGGTCGTAATCATCGGGGGTGGAATAGCGGGACTCGCTAGCGCCGCACTGCTCGCGCGCGAGGGTCACGACGTGACGCTCCTCGAAGGCCGACCAGAGGTGGGCGGGCGTGCGGGCAGCTGGGAATCCGACGGCTTCAGGTTCGACACAGGCCCGTCGTGGTACCTCATGCCCGAGGTCTTCGACCACTTCTTCAAGCTCTTGGGAACATCCGCTGAAGAGCAACTCTCGCTCGTGACGCTCGACCCCGGGTACCGCGTGTACTTCGAGGGACTCGATGAGCCCGTCGACATTTCGGCTGAATACGAAGACAACGTCGAGTTGTTCGAGAGCATCGAGGTGGGAGCGGGCGCCCGCCTTGAGAAGTACTTGGTCTCCGCGAGCGAAACGTATGAACTCGCGAAGTTGCGCTTTTTGTACACGAGCTTTGCCGACATCCGTCCGCTCATGCGCGGCGACGTACTCTCGAGAACCGGAAAGTTCCTAAGGCTTCTCGTCGAGCCGCTCTCGTCGTTTGTCGGGCGCAAGTTCTCGGACCATCGGCTGAGGCAGATCCTGGGCTACCCCGCGGTATTCCTCGGTTCGTCGCCGTACCTCACGCCGAGCATGTACCACCTCATGAGCCATCTCGATCTCGCCGACGGAGTGCTCTACCCGATGGGTGGATTCACGCGACTCATCGAGAGCATCGCCGACCTCGCGAAAGCCGAGGGCGTCGAGATCATCACGCGCGCGCAGGTCACCCGCGTCGTTGTTGAGGGCGGCGCCGCGACGGGCGTCGAGTATCTCGACGCGTCGCGCACCGTGCAGTTTGCCGATGCCGACATCGTCGTCTCAGCGGCCGATCTGCATCACACCGAGACGAAACTTTTGCGGCCCGACGAACAGACCTACCCCGAGAAATATTGGGAGTCGAAGGTTCCTGGGCCGAGCGCGCTCTTGCTCTACCTCGGCGTCGAGGGTGCGCTTCCCGAACTCGAACATCACACGCTGCTTTTCACGCGCGAGTGGGAGAAGGGCTTCGAGGCGATTTTCGGCGACCCGTCGTTCGTTCCCGAGCCCGCGTCGCTCTACATTTGCAAGCCGAGTGGTGTGGATCCGGATGTCGCACCCGACGGTTTCGAAAACGTATTCGTGCTCGTACCGATCCCCGCCGATCCGAGTATCGGGCGCGGCGACACGGACGGCGACGGGGATGCCCGCATCGAAGCCCTCGCCGACAGAGTTATCGCGCAAATCTCAGACTGGACGGGCATCCCCGACCTCGCTTCGCGCGTCACGCTTCGTCGAACGGTCGGCCCAGGCAACTTCGCGGATGAACTCAATGCGTGGCGCGGAACGGCCCTCGGCCCCGCGCACACTCTCAAGCAAAGCGCGTTCTTTCGCGCCGGCAACGTCTCGAAGAAGGTCTCGGGTCTCTATTACGTTGGCGGATCGACGATCCCGGGAATCGGGCTACCGATGTGTCTCATCAGCGCCGAGGTTCTCGTGAAGCGCTTACGCGGCGACACCTCGACCGAGCCTTTGCCCGAGCCGCTGGTTGCGCCGGTTGAGCCCGTCAAGCCGGTTGAGCCCGCAAGGCCGGTTGAGCCCGCAAGGCCGGTTGAGCCCGTCGAAACCCCCGCGGTCCAATGACCTTGCTCTACCTTGCGGCGCTTGTCGTTGCGCTTACGGGCATGGTGCTGCTTGACCGTCGGTTCCGGCTCTTTTTTTGGACGGATGCTCGGCGAGCCTCGATCGTGCTCGTCATTGGCGTCGTGTTCTTTCTCGCGTGGGATCTCGCAGGCGTCGGCCTCGGAATCTTCTTTCGGGGGGAGACCTCGTTCATGACTGGGCTGCAAGTGGCGCCCGAAGTGCCGCTTGAGGAGGTCTTCTTTCTCACGCTCTTGGTGTACGTGACCATGAACGTGTACTCCGCGGCATCCTTGCTGCTCAGCCGGAGGAGCAAGCAATGACCTACTGGGCGCTCAACGCGCTATTTCTCGCGGTAGTTGCGATCGTCGCGCTCATCGCAATGCGTCGCGTGAACTGGCCGGCCGTGGGTCTCACGGCCGCGGTGGTACTCGCCATGACCGCGGTCTTCGACAACGTCATGATCTCGGTCGGACTCGTCGACTACAACCCCGCCCTCATCAGCGGGATGTTCGTGGGCGTCGCTCCGCTTGAGGACTTCGCGTACACAATCGCCGCCGTGATCGGGCTCCCGTCACTCTGGGTGCTACTGGCGCCCCGCCCGTCGAGCAGCCCCAACGACGTATCGAGACCCGATGGAGCCCCCGATGCTTAAGGCGTTGTTCGTGTCATCCCGTCCACTCAGTTGGATCAACACGGCGTTCCCTTTCGCCGCCGCGTACGTGCTCACGATTCGACACATCGACGCGACGCTCATCATCGGCACGATTTTCTTTCTCGTGCCGTACAACCTCGCGATGTACGGAATCAACGACGTCTTCGACTACGAGTCCGATCTCCGCAACCCGCGCAAGGGCGGGGTCGAGGGCGCGCTCTTGGACAAGCGGATGCACCGCCCGACGATCATCGCCGCGATCGTCACGACCGTGCCGTTTCTCGTCTACCTGGTTCTCGTCGGCAACCCGCTCAGCTGGCTCGTGCTGGGCGTGAGCATGTTTGCCGTCGTCGCGTACTCGGCGCCGGTCCTGCGCTTCAAGGAGCGCCCGTTCCTTGACTCCCTCACGTCGAGCACGCACTTTGTCTCGCCGGCCGTCTATGGCCTCGTTCTCGCGGGCGCGATCTTCACGCCGCAGTTGTGGGCCGTGCTCGCGGCATTCTTCTTGTGGGGGATCGCGTCACACGCGTTCGGAGCCGTGCAAGACGTCATCGCCGATCGAGAGGGCGGAATCTCCTCGATCGCGACAGTCATCGGCGCTCGCGCGACCGTGCGGTTCGCGGTCGTGACTTACCTCGCGGGCGGTGTACTGCTGCTCTTCTCGAGCTGGCCAGGGCCGCTCGCTGCCGTGCTCGTCGTTCCCTATGCGGCCGTCTGCGCACAATTCTGGAACGTGACGGGTGCCGCGGCCGAGACCGCCAATCGCGGGTGGCGCCGATTCCTGCTGCTCAACTTCGTCTCGGGTTTTCTCGTCACGATGCTGCTCATTTGGAGCGCGCTGCAGTATCCCGAGATCGGTTAGCGCGCGTCGGGGAAGAGCCTGCGACGAACTCCGCGATCGCGTCGAGCGTGGGGCCGTCTGAGAGCACGCGTGAGTGGCCGAGTCCGCTCGTGAGGCGGGTAGTCACCTCGCCAGGGTGTGCTGCCGCAATGAGAGCCACCTCGCCGACATCGACGGCTCGACGGTCTTGACGGCCTCTCGATCGGCAGGCTCGCCGCGACCGCGTCGATGAGCAAGGGCGGCGTCGTCGCGCTGTTTGGCACAAAAGAGCAACTTCAACTCGCGACAATTGGCGCGGCCACTGCGGTCTTTCGCGAGGCCGTGATCGACCCCGCGCTGGAGGCGCGAGCGGGGCTCGAGAGACTCTGGGTGGTCATTGACGGATGGCTTGCGTACAGCAGAAGTCGAGTTTTTTCGGGCGGGTGCTTCTTTGCAGCTACGCGCGCCGAGTTCGGCTCAAAACCCGGCTTAGTGCGCGATGCGCTGGCCGCCCAAATGACACGGTGGAACGAATTTCTGGTTGGCGCAATTGAGCGCGCAGTGCTCGCGGGTGAGTTGGCGAAGGAGACAGACGCCCGCCGACTCGCATTCGAGCTGAACGCAATGCTCGACGAAGCAAACGCGGCGTCACTGCTTTTCGGCGGCGACGAACCTTACGTCCGCGCGCGCCGCGCCATCACCGGGATGTTGTCTTAGCCTTCGTAGCCGAGATTCGCGGCCATGCGCTCGAGCACCGAGACCGCGAGTTGATACTCGTCGGACGTGATGCCTTGAGCGACAGCGGTGCGTTGAGTTGCGACTACCTGTGAGAGTCGATCGAGAGCGGCGCGTCCTCGCTCGGTGAGCGAGTACCCAGTGGGGGCGGATCCCACCCACTCACTCTCAACTAGCTCGGTGAGATTCTCGGCAGAAGTCTCCTCCGCTCCGAGAAACGGGGCGACCGCTGCATCCAGTTGCTCGATCGTTGCGGTTTGCGCGTGCAAGACGTTGAGTAGTTGCCACTGCCGACGAGTGACGCCGTGCTCTTCGAGCGTCGCCGCGAATTGCTCGTCGATGAGTCGGTCGACGAGTTTGAGCCAGAACCCTATCGGGCGAGGGGTGTCCATGCTCAGAGGGTACGCCGTGACGACGCTATTGCCGTGTCAATACTCGAAACCGAGTTGCGAAGGGTATTCGCCGCGCGCGGTCAATTGGGTCGCCGCGTCTCGCAGGTGAGCCAGGGTTAGGCCCATCGTGCCCGGCCCGAAACTCACGCGAGACACTCCAAGCTCGGCGAGCGTTTCGAGCGCCGGAGAGTTCGGGTTTGCGATTACCGATATCAATCCGTCGACCTTCTCGATCGCCCACGAAACGGATTCCTCGTCGCGCGCTCCGAGCATGAAGATGACGTCAGCCCCCGCACCCAGATATGCATTGGCGCGCGCGATCGCGTCGTCTCGTGTGCTGCCGCGTACGAGTGCGTCGACGCGGGCGTTCAGCACGATCGGGATGCCCGTAGCCTCCGCCGCTCGTCGCACCGCCGCAACTCGCTCCACTGCTAGCTCCAACGGGAACAACGACGTCGGCGATGTGCTGTCTTCGAGGTTGAGGCCTACGGCACCCGTCGCGATGAGTCGCTCGACGTTGCGCTGCACGCCCGTGGGATCCACCGCGTAGCCTCGCTCGAAATCGACAGACACGGGCACATCGACGGCCTTGACGATGGCGGATGCGACAGCTAACGCCTCGTCGAGAGTGAGACCTTCACCGTCGTGGACGCCGCGCGCGAAACTCACTGCGTGGCTCGCTGTCGCGAGCGCCTTCACTCCCGGTGCGGATGCAACGATTCGAGCCGTCACCGCGTCCCACACGTTCGTGACGATGAGCGGATCACCGGGCACGTGCAGCGCGCGGAGTAACTTTGCTTTCTCGAGCTGAGCCATGATCCCCAGTGTGCCACTTGCGGTGGCTCGCATAAAAATATATTCATTCACGCACATTTATGCAAAAATTGATGAATGAGAACCACGGTCGACCTCCCTGACGAACTCTTCCGGCAGCTCAAGGAGCGCGCAATCGCGGAGAACCTGAGTTTGAAGCTGTTGTTTGAGAAGACGACCTACCACTACTTACGAGAGCCGATTCGTCGCATCGATGCGGCGGCGGTCACGCTTCCCGTCGTGGGCGACGGTACGGGAGCCGTGCTTGCAGACCCTGCGAGATGGTGGAACGACATGAACGAGCGCGCGTGAGGGCCGTCGACACGAACATTCTCGTATACGCCTTTCACGCCGACTTCGAGCAGCACGAGCGCGCGCTCAAGGCGCTCAAGGCGCTCGTTGCGCGCGGGGACGTATGGGGCATCCCGTCTCCGTGCATTCATGAGTTTCTCAGCACGGTGACGCGCAAAAATTACCTCTCAAGCCCCGCGACGATTAGCGAAGCGCTCGAGTTCACCACGGTGCTTCAAGCGGACTACGGATGCTTCGTGCTCGACGAAAGCGTGCGCCACTTCGAGACGCTCGCTGACGTACTCACGACGAGCGGTGTCCTGCTTACGACCAGCCCGCAAACGGTCGGGACAAGTTTTCTCGGCGCCAGATTATCAGAGTCGGGATTCATCCCACCGGATTGCAATGGGGCGGTGAGCGCTACGCAAGTGCTCGTGGTGGTGAACGGTCGTATTAAGGTATTCGACAAGAGTGGCGCGCTCGGTGGATTGAACGCGACCACGGATGTGTTTTTCACTTCTGTCGGAGGATCGGCGGGCACAAGTGATCCGCACGTTCGCTACGATCGACTCTCGGGACGTTGGTTTGTTGTTATCATCACGGTCAGTACGCCGAATCGTGTCCTGATCGCCGTGAGCAATAGTTCGATCATCACGAACACTTCGAGCTTTACATTTTATCAATTTCAGCATGACCTGGTCGGCAC
>JANOOQ010000245.1:0-9075 GCA_031421515.1 Leifsonia sp. | reverse complement strand
CCACTACGATCTGCGCACGCGCAGTCGCGAACTCTTCACCGAGAAGACGAGCTTCGAGTTCGTCGAGCGCGCGTGGGGTCAGCGCATATCGGATGCCCGTCTCGCGTTCGACGCTGGAGCCGAACTCGACCTCGCCGATCTCAGCCGAATTCTCGTGGGGCAAATGGTCGTCACCCTCCTCGGCATGGACGTTCCAACGGCCTCTGGCGGCAACCCCGACGACGCGTACCGAAAGATCTTCGAGACCGGGGAGCAACTGGCATCCATCGCCCTCGGCACGACGGCCGATACCGTGCTGCCGGCCCACAAGATCGCTCGCGCGCGCGAAATCGTCGAAGAGCTCACCGGTCACATCGACGCCTCGTTCGCGACCGCGAGCGCCGACACGATCATCGGCCGCTGCCGTGAACTCGGGCTGAGTCTGCAGGAGACCAAGGGGCTCTCGACCCTGCTCATGGTCGCCGGCACCGAGACGGCCGCTTCGGCGATGGCGAGAACGGCAGCGCTGCTTTTCGACACGGGCGAGCAGCACCGGCTCATTGCGGAGCCGAAGCTCATGGAGGGTGCCGTGCGCGAGGCGTTGCGCGTGACCTCACCCGCGCCCATCATCGGCCGCTCGGTGCTCGCGGATCTCGACATCGGCGGGCGCCAATTACGCGCGGGCGAGCGCATCATCGTGCTCACGTGGACCGCGAACAATCTCGCGGGCGAGTACCGTGTCGATCGGGACTACATTCCGCAAAACCGGCAGTTGTGGTTCGGAGCGGGCCGGCACTTGTGTCTCGGAGGCCCGCTCGCTCGCGCCGAGCTCACGAAAATCGTGCAGTTGCTCATCGGCGACGGGCGCCCGTTCCGCGTCGTGTCGAGGCGGTATGGCCGGCACGTGCTCATTCCGGCGTACGAGAGCCTTGTCGTGGTGAAGGCGTAAGCGCGGCGGGTTTCGATACGCGGCCTCCGGCCGACCCAGCGCAGCTGGGTCGGCGCTGGCGTCGCAGAATCGCCAAGCGATTCCCTAAGCTCCAGCGCGCTCAACCAGCAGGTCAATCGTGGGTCGGATGCTCGGTCTCGCCGTGGGACGCACGCTCGAGCTGGAACGTCGAGTGTTCTACCGCGACAACAAAATGCTCGGCGACGCACGCTTGAAGCTGCGTGAGCAGTTCAGGCGCGTGACCGTCATGAAAGCATTCGTCATCGACAACGACGTGCGCCGTGAGGATCGGCAGGCCAGTCGCGATTTGTGTCACGTGCAGATCGTGCACCGAGCGAACGTGGTCGAGCTCGAGGATGTGATCCCGCACGTCGTCGAGGTCGAGTCCCTTGGGGGTCGACTCGAGCAGCACACTCGCGGCATCCCTCAAGAGAATGACCGCGCGCGGCATGATGAGCACGCCGATGAAGATCGCGGCGATCGCATCGGCAAATTGAAACCCCGTGAGCGCAATGACGATCGCCGCAGCAATGACTGCGACGGAACCGAGCGCATCATTGACGACCTCAAGAAATGCCGCGCGCACATTGAGGTTGCTGCGGCGTGCACTTGCGAGCACCGCGATGGATGCCACGTTGCCCAGTAACCCGATGACGCCGAAGACGAGCAACTGGGGGCCAACGATCTCAGGTGGCTCGAAGAGCCGACGAACGGCCTCGACGATAACGAAGATTCCGACCGCGAGCAGGATGGCGGCTTGAGCCGTGGCTCCCAGAACTTCGGCCCGCGCAAACCCGAACGTGCGGCGTGAGCTCGCAGGCTTGAGCGCGAGAGTCGCGGCGACAAGCGCGATGGCTAGGCCGCCGGCATCCGTCAACATATGAGTCGCATCGACGAGCAGAGCGAGGCTGCCCGTGATGACCGAGCCGACGACTTCTGCCACGAGCACGACCGCCGTAATGGCGAACGCGATCGCGAGGCGCCCACGACTCGAGCGTGCCGCGTGGTCGTGTGTCATGTCACCAGTGTTCCGCACCCGCGAGCGAAGTGGGCCGAGGTCGATAGCCGAGGTGCCGGCGGGCAGCGGTCAAGTCGAGCGTGCGCTCCAGCCCCAGTTGGCTCACGGCGTAACGTGTGAAGTGCGGCCGACGGCCGCGCGCGAGCTTTTCGCCGATGGCGGCGGCCGCGAATGCTGCTCGGTACGGGATTGACGTGAGTGTGACATCCGCTCTCCCGCGTCTGGCGAGAAATTCGGTGAGCACGGCCGACAGCAAGACGTCGGTATCGTCGCCGATGTTGTAGGTGCCAGCTGGGCCAGTGAGCGAGAGCTCGACGGCGTCGATGAGATTGTCGATGTGCGTGAGCGTGTGGGTGACTCGCGCTCCCTCGGGGAGGGTGAGCCTGCGTGCGCGGACGGCCTGCTCAATGCGCGGCAGAAGCGTCGTGTCTCCCGGACCGTAGACGGCATGGGGGCGCAAGATCACGGCGTCGAGGCCAGCGAGCTCGGCCTCGGCGGCGGTCTTCGACTCGGAGTAACTGCTGAGAAACCGGTCGACAGGAGCCTCGTCCTCGCGCACCTTGACGCTCGCTTTGAAGGCGTCATACACGCTCGACGTCGAGATGTGCACGATTCGCGCACCCTCGAAACTCGCGACGACGTTGCGCGTGCCGACCTGATTGACGAGCATCGCTTCGCCGAGTGGCGCCCAGTCGTCCGCGAGCGCCGCGCAATGCACAACGACGTCGAATGCGCGAAAATGCTCAGCTCGGGTGATGTCCCACTGCTCATATCTGCCCAGTGGATGAGACCAGCCCCCGATCGTGCGGCCGAAGCCCGTGACGTCGTGCTCTCGATCGGCAAGCGCCGTAGCGACGGCTCCCCCGATGAAGCCGCTTGCTCCCGTGACGGCGATCTTCATTGATCGGCCCTCAACGCGCATCTCAACGCAGTAGCTCCGCGAGCGCCGCGCGATCGAGCTTCGAGCTTCGACCCGACTTCGGCAGCGATTGCATAACTACGATCCTGTCAGGCAAGACGCTCGCATCGATGAGTCCCGGCAGAGCGCGCCGCACCGCTTGCTCGGTTGTGCCGTCGAGAACAAGCGCGAGCACGATGCGATCGTCCCCAACGTCGTCGGGCACGCCAACGAGCGCGGCTTCTCTCACGCCAGGGATGCTCGCAATCACGGGCTCGTACAGCCCCGGATACACGTTCGTCGTGCCCCGAATGAACATGTCTTTGCTGCGTCCGCTGAGGATCACCCGGCGACCGTCGAGCCGCGCGAGATCGCCCGTCTTCAGTCGCTCGAGCGGCGGCTCGCCGAGGTAGCTCGCGAGGCCGGGGCCCGAGACCACGAGCTCACCCTCGACAATGCGCGCCGAAATCGTCGGCATGAGCTCGCCCACGAAGTCCCCCGTACCCTCGAACGCGAGCTTCTCGTCTCCGTCGGCGATCGCGACCGGCAGAATCTCCGTCATTCCGTAGATCGCGCGAATGGCGGTCCCGGGCAGTTGTGCTCGCGCGCGCGTCAGCAGGGGGCGCAATACCGGAGCGCCTCCGACGAGCAGTGCGCGGAGCTTTGGGCTGCGCTCGGGTGTGCGCTCGAGCATCCGGAGCATCGCGTCGAGCGCCGCGGGTACGGCGAACAGAACGTCAGCGCCGGGAAGCAGATCGAGGTAACGCTCAGGCTTCGCTCCGGGGTCTGCCCCGGGAGGCGGCACGATCCAGTGCGCGCCGGAAATGAGCGCGGGGATGCCCACCATGAGTTGATCGGTGAGCACACGCTCGCCCGCGATGAAGCCCACCGCGGCGGCGAAGTCGCCGAGGCCCGCGCCGAGCGTCGACCGGGAGTGGACGACGGCTTTCGGGGCGGCGGTCGTTCCGCTCGTGAAGATGATGAGCGCGCTGGAGCTTTGGACATCGCTGCGCGCGCTGGAGCTATAAGAATCGCTTCGCGATTCCGCGACGCCAGCGCCGACCGAGCTGCGCTGGGTCGGTTTCGAAACCCCAGCTCCACCCCGCAGCAACAACCCCAGCCTCAGCGCCCCCTTCGGCACCCCCGGTAACCACGGTCCCGCGACGATGTGCCGGGCATCCGGAACCACCGTGCGATAGTCGGGCAACTCGAGACCACGGCGACGCGCGATTCGCCGAAGCGGACGCTTTGACGCGGCGTACAAGAGCGCCTCGGCCGCGACCCAGCGTGGAGCCGCGAGCGCCGCACGAGCGCGAAAGAGCGATTCGCCCGCGCCCGGGTCTGCAAACACGATGGTGCCGCCCGCGGCAATAACGCCGAGGGCGAGGCAGATACCGTCGAGTTGGGGGCGCACCGAGAACAGCACGCGATCGCCGGGCTTCATGCCCTCACTAGCGAGGGCGGTCGCCACTCGGTGGATGCGGTCGCGCAGTTCACCGAATGTGAGGGTCGCACGACGGAACGACATTGCCGGCGCATCGGGCGAGCGATCGCACGCGTCGAGGAGTGCCGCGAGGATGTCGGTCATGGGGTGGCGGGTTTCGATACGCCCGAAGGGCTAGTCAACCGGCCCAGCTCGAGCGACGCATAACTGGGGATGAGCACGCCGCGCGCGACCGCCCTGCGCGTGACTCGCAGTGGTCCGGCGTCGAGCAACGCACCGAGCGTGAGCCGCGTTTGAGCGAGCGCAAGGGGTGCGCCGAGACAGAAGTGCGTGCCGGCTCCGAACCACAATTGTTTGAGATCGGCCGCGGCATTGACGCCCGGATCGAACTCGCCAAGCGCCCGATTCGCCGCGAACGTCGCGAGGATCACGCGGTCGCCGGGATGCACTGCGACTGGTCCGATCGAGTCGTGCGCGACGACGCTGCGCAACATGACGGGAGACGGCGTCGTCACGCGAAGGCCCTCGGCGATTGCTGCCTCGGTGAGCGTGCGATCGGCCGCGAGTCGCGCGAACCAGCCCGAGTCAATGAGCAGGGCAACGAGGCGCGGGATGTACGACACGAGTGTCTCGGTGCCCGTGAGCACGAATGCACCGACGGCGCCCATCGCTTCGTCTTCGCTCAACCCGAGGGAGCGCATCCGGCCAGGCACGGTCGCGTCATCGCCCGCTCGGTATGCGGCCCGCGCGTGTTCCGTGAGTTCATCCAGCACCGCCCGCGTGTGCGCGACTTGCGCGGGCGTGAGCCTCGGCCGCGACAACCGCACGAAGCGCGTGATCGACGAAACCCGGTTGAACAACGCATCATCGACGTGCGAGACGTCGAGACCGACGAGTTGGCTGATCATGACGCTCGCGTTGCGTTTCGCTTCAGCAACGAGGTCGATCGGTTCGCCTGAACGCAGTCGCTCGGTGAGCCCGGCAACCGGCAGGGACGCCGCCACGAGCGCATCAACATATGCGGGCGCGAAGAGGCTCCCTAGCTTGCGGCGGAGCGCGAGGTGATCGGCACCCTCCATGTTGAGCAGCACCGCGGGCCCGAGCACGGGCGTCCAAAGGTCGGCGGGGCTGCCCGGTCCGGTCTTCGTGAAACTCGCGGTGTTCATGAGGGTCGCGCGCAACAGGGTCGCGTCAGTCACGAGCACGCCGAGGCCCGGTACGCGACGGACGGGGCGCCGTGACATCCGCAATGCTGGATAGGCGAGTGGATGCGCCCCACGCATCACGCGCTCTTCCCACCGCGAAGCGAGGTTCATCGAATGTCCACGTGGTCGGGTTTGTAGGCGTGGTCTTTGTACCAAAGCAGAGTGTTCTTGAGGCCCCACGCCGTCACTCGCCGCGACGAGCCGAACACGACGACATCGCGGCGGCGAGCGTAACGATTCGTGAGTCGGCGCACGGCGTTGACGAGCGCGCGATCCTCGTGCAAATCCTCGATAGCGGTTCGCGGAAAGCCGCCCGCCGCGACGTAGAGCGCGGACGTAATACCGACATTGCAGCCCGCCGCCATCATGTACGGGCCGAGATATTCCGGGCTGCGATTGCCCGAGCGGATGCGCCCAAACGCCTCAGCGAGTTCAACCGCGCCGCGCAGCAGCACACGCGTGCCGAGGCTCAAGCCCTCGTCGTGCCGCGGCACTAACTCGCCGCCGACGAGGTCGAGCGACTGCAGAGCGCGCCGGATCGAGGCCGTCCAGTCTGCGCGCGGTAGGCAGTCCGCGTCCGTACGCGCGAGCAGCGTCGCGCCGGCCGCTATGGCGGCGCGCATGCCCGTGTCGGCGGCGGCGCCGGTTCCCTTGTGCTGCTCGGTGACGATGGTCCAGCGGGTCAGGCCGCGTGACTTCGCGAAGGCGCGAATCACTTCGGCCGAGGCATCCGTCGACATGTTATCGACGAAGAAGACGTCGAAGTCTGGGTCGTCTTGAGCGGCGAGCGCCTCGAGAGTCGGGGTGATCCCCGCGGCCTCATTAAAGACGGGGACGACGACGGCGAGCGCGGGTCTCGATACACCGCCTTCGGCGGCACTCGACCCGCCTTCGGCGGCACTCGACCCGCCTCGCTTCACAACCTCACCACCATGAGACCGAGGCTGATGCCACCCGCGAGACCGATGAACAGTACGAGGCTCCCGGGCGCGACCATTCCGCTCTCGCGCGCTCGCGCGAGTTGCAGCGGAAGCGTCACCGACGCGAGGTTGCCGTGGTCCGCGATCGTGATGACCGACTTGCCGAGCGGCACCCCGAGTCGATCGAAAATCGGCGGCAAGTAGGGCAGTGCGACTTGATGGATTGCGACGAGATCGAAGTCGGCCCAGCCCAGACCGTTTCGTTCGAGTAGCTCGAGCACGGGTTCGGGGCCGAGCTCGAGAAAGGCCGCCTGCAGCGCCGAGCCATCCATGTCGAAATAGCTCAAGCGCGCATCCCGCGGATTCATTGATCCGCCGATCGAGAGAGTGCCCGTCGTCCAATGACGGGACACCGCGACGAATTCGGAGTCGAGGATGCCCGTCGCCGCGTCATCCGTTCGCTCCAGAATCACGGCCGCCCCTCCATCACTCATCGTGTACCCCGGGAATGAGCGGATGAACTGCTCGTGCGACTCAAGCTCCCACCGCACCGCGTGGGACGGCTCTTCGCCGCTCGCGATGAGCACGCGCGGGTATTGGCCGATGAGCGCCTCCCCCACTTGCATCGCGTTGAGCACGCTGTTGCACGCGTTCTTGACGTCCATGACGGGGCACGTGAGGCCGAGCTTCGCGGCAACAATGTGGCTTGTCGCGGGCTCGATGAGGTCTTGGCTCGCGCTCGCGAAGATCAATAGATCGATGTCGCCGGGCGACTCCTCGAGAGCGATTCGGGATGCCGCGACCGCGAGATCTGACGTCTGCCACCCCTCGGGGCGCTCGTGCACGCTGCGAACACCCGTCAGGCGATCGATGAGTCCCGTCGCGAGTTTGAGCCCCGGATTGCTCTCTCGAAGACGCCGCTCGGTCTGCGCCGTGGACCGAACCGACTCGGGCAAATAGACCCCGAGCCCCGCTATCTTCGCCGACGCAGAGTGCACGCTGCGAGCCTACTGTCCGAGAAGTTCCTCGAGCTCGAGCCAACGAGTTTCTGTCGCCTCGAGACCCTTCTCGAGTTCACGCAGGTTGGTCGATAAGACTCCGAGTCCCGCGTAATCGCCTTGATCGTGCGTGGCCATGCGCGTGTGCACGTCGTCAATTTGCGCGCTCACCTTTTCGATCTTGCGGGATGCCGCTGCGAACTCCTTTTGCGCGTTGCGCAGTTCTGCGCCGCCGAGTCCCGTGGGCTTCACTTCGGCCTTGCGCGCGGGAGCATGGCCCGTCTCGACCGCGCGAAGCTCGAGGTACTGGTCGATCCCGCGAGGCAAGTGGCGCAACCCGCCGTGCATTACGGCGTATTGCTGATCCGTCACGCGCTCCACGAGGTACCGGTCGTGGCTCACGACGAGCAACGTGCCGGGGAACGAGTCGAGCAGGTCTTCGATCGCCGCGAGCATGTCGGTGTCGAGGTCGTTGGTCGGCTCGTCGAGAATGAGCACGTTGGGCTCGCTCAGCAGAATGAGCAGCAACTGCAGCCGTCGCTTCTGGCCTCCCGAGAGATCCTTCACGGGAGTCGCGAGTTGCGCGCTAGAGAACCCAACCCGCTCGAGCAATTGCCCGGGAGTCATCTCCTTGCCGCCCGACACGTACGTGCTTTTTTGGCGCCCGATGACTTCGGAGACCCGATCATTCCAGATGTCTTCGAGTTCGAAGAGTTGCTGCGTAAGCGTCGCGACCTTGATGGTCTTGCCGCGCTTTACGCGTCCCGTCGTCGGCAACAGCGTGCCTGCGACGAGCGACAAGAGAGTGCTCTTGCCCGCTCCGTTGATGCCGAGAATACCCGTGCGCTCGCCCGGGGCGATTCGCCACGTGACATCCGTCAGCACGGACTTTTCTGCATAACTCACCGAGACGTTCTCGAGGTCGACGACGTCTTTGCCGAGGCGCTGCATTGCCATGCTCGCGAGGCTCACGCTGTCGCGCACGGGAGGCTCGTTCGCGATGAGCTCGTTCGCCGCATCGATGCGAAACTTGGGCTTCGCCGTGCGGGCCGGAGCACCGCGGCGCAGCCACGCGAGTTCCTTCTTCATCAGATTCTGGCGCTTCGACTCCATCGTCGCTGCCATCTTGTCGCGCTCGACGCGCTGGAGAACGTATGCCGCGTATCCGCCCTCGAACGGCTCGATGAGCCGATCGTGCACCTCCCACGTGGCGGTGCAGATCTCGTCGAGGAACCACCTGTCGTGAGTGACGACCACGAGACCGCCCGCGCTCGCTGACCAGCGGCGCTTGAGGTGCGCGGCCAGCCACGCGATGCCCTCGACGTCGAGGTGGTTGGTCGGCTCGTCGAGAAAGATGACGTCGTGGTCGCCGATGAGAAGTGCCGCGAGCGCGACGCGGCGGCGCTGGCCACCCGAGAGGTCCGCGACTTTCGATTCCCACGGGATGTCCGCGATGAGGCCCGCAATGACGTCGCGAACGTTTGCGTCGCCCGCCCACACGTGCTCGTCGATGTCGCCGATGACGGTTTGGTGCACTGTGAGCGACCCGTCGAGTTCGTCGGCCTGGTCGAGCATCGCGAGAGTGACGCCACCCCGGCGAGTGACTCGGCCGGCGTCCGGTTCTAGTCGGCCAGCGAGCATCCGGAGCAAAGTGGACTTGCCGT
>JANOOQ010000244.1:0-4787 GCA_031421515.1 Leifsonia sp. | reverse complement strand
TACGTCGGAGCAAGCACTCGAGCTCGATTTCGTGCCGAAGAAGGTCGCGGTTCTCGGCGGAGGCGTCATTGGCGTCGTGTTCTCGAGCGTCTGGAAGAGCTGGGGATCGGATGTCACGATCATCGAGGCACTTCCTCACCTCGTGCCCAACGAAGACGAATCAATTTCGAAGCATTTCGAGCGCGCGTTCCGCAAGCGCGGCATCGACTTCAAGCTGGGCGTTCGTTTCGCTGGCGTCACGCAGAACGATCAGGGTGTTGTCGTTTCGCTCGAGAGCGGTGAAACTGTCGAAGCCGAGCTATTGCTCGTCGCGGTCGGTCGCGGACCCGCAACGAACGGACTCGGGTTCGAAGAAGTGGGAATCGCGATGGATCGAGGCTTCGTGCTGACGAACGAGCGCCTCGCGACCAACATCCCGGGCGTTTACGCCGTGGGCGACATCGTTCCCGGCCTTCAGC
This sequence comes from Leifsonia sp., assembly GCA_031421515.1. Lineage (GTDB taxonomy): Bacteria > Actinomycetota > Actinomycetes > Actinomycetales > Microbacteriaceae > Rhodoglobus. The sequence continues at coordinate 4,329 of JANOOQ010000244.1, read as the reverse complement.
TGGCTCACCGCGGATTCCAGCACGGCATCTTCGTCGCCGAAGAAATCGCGGGACTGGCTCCCGTCGTGATCGACGATCTCAACATCCCTAAGGTCACATACAGCGACCCCGAAGTTGCCTCGGTTGGCCTCTCTGAGGCACTGGCCGCCGAAAAGTATGGCGCCGACATGATCACGGCCTACGACTACAACCTCGCGGGCAATGGCAAGAGCCACATCATCGGTACCGCTGGCTCGATCAAGGTCATACGAGTCAATGATGGTCCGGTCGTGGGAGTACACATGATCGGTGCTCGCGTCGGCGAGCTCATTGGCGAGGCACAACTCGCCGTGAACTGGGAAGCGTACCCCGAGGACATCGCGCCGCTTTTGCACGCTCACCCGACGCAAAACGAAGCGCTCGGCGAGGCGTTCTTGGCGCTCGCGGGCAAACCACTGCACGCGATGTAGCACCCCCGACTGACCTAAGCTGTTGAAGAGAAGCGTTACAAAGGAGCAACACTGATGAGCGAATCCGTTAACCTTCCGGCACTCGGGGAGAGTGTCACAGAGGGCACGGTGACCCGCTGGCTGAAGAAGGTCGGCGACCGGGTCGAGGTCGACGAACCTCTGCTCGAGGTTTCCACCGACAAAGTCGACACCGAGATTCCGTCCCCGGTTGCCGGTGTGATCGAAGCCATTTTGGTTGCCGAAGATGAAACTGTCGAGGTCGGTACAGCGCTCGTGATGATCGGCGATGGATCAGGTGTCGGGGCACCCGCAGAACCCGTCGCAGCACCCGTTGTTGACGCTGCGCCCGTCGCAGCACCTGCGGCGCCCGTCGCAGAACCCACGGCGCCCGTCGCAGAACCCACGGCTCCCGTTGCCCCACCCGTTGTTGACGCTGCGCCCGTCGCAGAAGCCGCGGCACCGGTGGCACCAGTCGCTCAAGCTGCACCCGGCGCCGAATCCCACGCCGGCTATGTGACTCCCCTCGTGCGCAAGCTCGCTAACGAGAGCGGCGTCGATCTCACCGCCGTTTCGGGTTCGGGCGTAGGCGGCCGCATCCGCAAGCAAGACGTGTTGGCCGCGACATCCGTTGCCCCGGCAACTGCTCTGGCAGTGGCACCGGCACCCGCACCCGCCAAGGCCCTCGAGGTTTCGTCCTTGCGCGGCACGAGCGTCGCGATGTCGCGGCTTCGTAAGGTCATCGCAGAGCGTGCGGTCATCTCGATGCAGAGTTCCGCACAACTCACCTCGGTCGTCGAAGTGGATGTCACGCTCGTCGCTCAATACCGCGATCAAGTCAAGGCGGCATTCCAACAGAAGACCGGCGTCAAGCTGAGCTTCCTGCCGTTCTTCGCTCTCGCTGCAGCCGAGGCGCTCACGGCGTACCCGATCATCAACGCGACAATCGAGGGAGACAACATTGTCTACCCGGCGCACGAGAACATCAGCATCGCTGTCGATACCGAGCGCGGTCTGCTTACTCCCGTGATTCGTAACGCGTCGTCCCTCGATTTGGCCGGCTTTGCCGCTCAGATCAACGACCTCGCGGAGCGCACTCGCGACAACAAGCTCAAGCCCGACGAATTGGCTGGCGGTACGTTCACGCTCACCAACACGGGCTCGCGCGGCGCACTCTTCGACACCCCGATCGTGTTCTTGCCGCAATCGGCAATTCTCGGCACGGGTATTGTCGCGAAGCGTGCCGTCGTCGTGAGTGACGCGGGCGGCGATGCGATCGCCGTGCGATCGATGGTCTACCTCGCACTCTCGTACGACCACCGCATCGTCGACGGCGCTGACGCGGCTCGATTCCTGGTGGCCGTGAAGAACCGTCTTGAGGGCGGCGACTTCGCTTCGAAGCTCGGCATCTAGGCTTTTAGGCACCCGGGCACATCAATCCAAGAAGTCTCTAATTCGCCAACCGGCCTCGACCTTCATCAGAAGGACCGAGGCCGGTTCGCTTTCCGCGACATCTCCTAGGGAAAGTAATGCGGAGTTGCCGAGCCGCTCTTCGAGCACGATTTCGGTCGCGACCACGGTCAGGAGTTCGGGCACCTCGCCGCCCGCTTGAACGTTGCGAATGAGCTGCTGATCTGCTGCAAGGGCGCTTGACCCGATGTGGGCAACATCATCGAGGCACAACACCGACAAGTCCCGGATGCACCGCTCGCGCAACGCGAGCAAGAGGGGTAGCGCCGCGACGGGGTCATCCCCCTCGACGAGGCTTGGCGGCTCGGGCGCGACTGTCGTTTCGACCATGGCACTCGCAGTTGGGCGCGTCGTGGCATCCGACACCGTGGTTGGAACAACGAGCGACGCCACCACGAGAGCAGCTGCGACGGCACCTGCAACGACCCAGACCCTCGCACGCACGACCGCGAGAGCCGAAACCAGCCGGCCGAAGACCGCTCGGTCGGCAATCAACGATTCGGCCCAATCCGGTAGCGCTAGCGCGGCCAAAAGGCCACTGCGCGCGGGCTCGGGCTCGACAACGGGCGAAGCCGTCAGCACCCGATTCGGCAGGGAGGGCGTGCTAGCGCCATCGGCCGTCAGGCGCACGGGCTCGGCTCGGCCGAGCGCAAAGAGATGACTCTCAAGCGAGTCGAGCCAACCGGCGAAGTCGGAATCGGGCTCGAGACTCAACCGTGCCGTGAGCTCGGCCGCGTGTGGTTCGACGACTCGCTCCATGACGCACTTCGCGACGGCAATGAAGCTCACGATGTCGGATCGCACTCCCGCTTCTGCATCGAGACCGACTTGCGGCAATTTCGGGGCAATGAGGGCCGCTCGTCCGAATCCGGCTATTACGGGCGCGCCCGCATCGTCGAACATGACGGCGTCTAGCCCCAGACCGCCGTGAACGACCCCAGCGGCATGGATGCGACGGAGCGCCATCGCGATGGGCGCGAGAATCGTGATCGCTTCGCCCACACTCACGTGAGCGCGTTCGCGCAGCATCCGTGCCAGGCTGGCCGCGCGCATCCGCTCGAGAATGAGGGCTGGCACTCCCGACGGACCCGTCGTGAGATCGATGAGTTCTACGACGTGCGGCCCACTCGCGCGAACAAGCGCTTCGGCTTCAATTGAAACCTCGCCGAACGACACGTCGTCGCGATAGACCTTGATCGCTACGACACCCGCAGATGAATCGTTCGTGGATGGATGCCCCAAATGCACCTCGGCACGTGCTCCCTCACCGAGCTTGCGCACGAGACGATAGCCGCCGAGGGATTCGATGTTCACGAGGAGAGTGTGTGCCGCGCGAGCGGGGACGGTCGCGGCATCCACTCATCCGTGCAATTCACCTCGCAACAGTGCGCTGGTGAGGAGCGGAACCGACGTACACTCGATGAGTGGTTGACTTTGTCGTCGCGGGGCTCGATGCCCTCGCCGTACCGTACCAGGACGCCTGGGAGCTACAGCGTGCAACCCATCGATCGGTCGTCAGTGGTGAATCGCCCGACACCGTAATTTTGCTCGAGCATCCTTCCGTCTACACGGCAGGCAAGCGCACCGAGGACTTCGAGCGCCCCACCGACGGCACCCCCGTCATCGACGTCGATCGCGGCGGCAAGATCACGTGGCACGGCCCGGGCCAACTCGTCGGCTACCCCATCGTTCGCCTCGCCGAGCCCATCGACGTCGTCGGCTACGTTCGCAGACTCGAGGGCATGCTCATCGAACTTCTCGCCGAGCTCGGAATCGACGCGGGGCGAGTCGCGGGGCGCTCGGGTGTGTGGCTTCGCTACGAGCGAGCGGTCGGCGCCGAGAAGATCGCCGCAATCGGGATCCGCGTTGCCGAAGGCGTCACGATGCACGGCTTTTCACTCAACTGCAACAACTCTTTCGATGCGTATTCGAAGATCGTGGCGTGCGGCATCCTCGATGCTGGCGTGACGTCGATTTCGCGCGAACTCGGGCGAAACGTTAGCCCAACGGATGTAGCAACCCTCGTACAACGCCGATTCGAGTCGGCCATGGCAGGAGCACACGCATGACGATCACGACGGGCCATCACCCCGAGGCGAACCAAGTGGAGGGCCGCAAGCTCCTTCGACTCGAGGTGCGAAACGCCTCGGTTCCCATCGAACGCAAACCCGAGTGGATCAAGACCGTCGCGAAGATGGGTCCCGAGTACCGCCAGTTGCAGGCTCTCGTGAAGGACGAGAACCTGCACACGGTGTGCCAAGAGGCGGGATGCCCGAACATCTTCGAATGCTGGGAGGACCGCGAAGCGACCTTCCTCATCGGCGGGAGTCAGTGCACTCGTCGCTGCGACTTTTGCCAAATCGACACGGGAAAGCCAGCCGACTACGACAAAGACGAGCCGCGCCGCGTCGCC
>JANOOQ010000243.1:0-1560 GCA_031421515.1 Leifsonia sp. | reverse complement strand
TTCAGCGCGCTCGCCTGGCTGCTGGTCATCATCTCGTCGTTCGTGGTCGCCTCGATCGGGTTCATCGTGTCGCTCTACGCCAAGGTCGCGCTCGCATTGGTGCTGGCGCTCGGACCCGCGTTCATCGCGCTCGCCATGTTTGATGCGACACGCCGGTTCACGGAGGCCTGGATCGGCCAGCTCGTGAACTACGTCGTGCTGCAGATCCTCGTCGTTGCCACCGGTGCCCTGCTGATCACCACGATCGGCGAGATCTACCGGATGGGCAACGGCTACGCCGACTTCCTCATGACGGCGATGTCGGTCGGCGCCGTATCGACCTCGGCGGCCATCATCTTCTACCAGCTGCCATCGATAGCCTCGGCACTCGCGGCCGGCGGAGCGTCGCTGTCCTACGGCTACAGCGCCTCACGTGACCTCAAGCACGGCACTCCCTATCGGGCCGGTGCGGCAACCGCCACCGCTGGCGGACGCGTCGCATCCGCCGCCTGGACCAAACTGAGAGGCTCTACATCATGACCATTCGAACCTTCACTGCGCTGCTGGTCGTAGCAGCGATCACATCCGGCTGCGCGTCGATCCGCTACCCGCTGCCGTCCTGCGACGGCGGCGCCCGCCGGCCGCTCAACGCAGGCCTGTGGAGCTACGAGAAGCGCTCCGATCTGAATGCCGCCGCGTCGCGCCTGACGTGCGGCTGAGGAGAAAACAAATGACAGAAGAACCACTGAAAGACTATTTCGAACGCGCCAGGCGTTTCGATCAGGACAGGCTATTGACTGCCTACCGGTCGACACGCACGGCATGGCTTGTCGCCGGCGTCTCTGCCGTGTTGGCCGCCTGCAGCGCCTTGGCCGTTGCTGCACTGGCGCCATTGTAGTCCGTCGAGCCGTTCGTGATTCGGGTCGACAATTCCACCGGCATCGTCGATGTCGTCAGCGCGCTCACGACCGAAGCAGGACGCTACGACGAGGCCGTGACCAAGTTCTTCGCGGCCCGCTACGTCCGGGCGCGTGAAGGATATGTGGCGAGCGAGGCCGAGGACAATTTCAAAACGGCCTCGCTGCTATCAACCCAACCCGAGCAGGCCCGGTTCGCCGCGATCTATCGCGGTGGCAACCCTGAGAGCCCGCAAAACATCTATGGCCGCGCGGCCACCGCCCGCATCACGGTCAAGGCGATCTCGCTCATCAGCAACACGGTCGCCTCGGTCCGCTATTTGCGCACCGTCACCAAGGGCGAGGAGGTGCGCACCACCCACTGGGTGGCGACCCTCACATTTGCCTACGTCAATGCCCCGATGTCGACGACCGACCGGCTCGTCAATCCGCTGGGCTTCGTCGTGTCCGAATACCGTGCCGATCCGGAGGTATTGCAATGAAAATCACCCGACCAATCCTTGCGGGATTATTCGTATTGGGCGTTGCCACGTCCGCGCTCGCCGTCGAGACACCGCGACAGGCCCCGGACGACGGCCGCATACGGTTCGTCGACTACCAGCCCTTCAACGTCGTCCGGATCGTCGCCGCGCTTCGTACGTCGGTGCAGAACGAGTTCGCCGCC
>JANOOQ010000242.1:0-4201 GCA_031421515.1 Leifsonia sp. | reverse complement strand
GTGCCAGTTCGGGGTAGGTCGCCAGCGCCGCGACGAGAGCAGCCCCGGCTGCCACCCACGCGAGGGCGAAAACGAGAATGGATGCCGCACATACCAGCAGCACGGTGGTTGCCGTCAACGCGGTCGCCGAGACGATGAACCAGCTCTGACGTCGATCCCCGCGCAGGTAGCGCACCGCGAACGACTGGATCACGGCGCTCAAGCCAAACACGAGCATCGAGAGCAGCACCGAGAGCGGGTCGAGCTGCACGCTCGATGCTCCGACCTCGAGGCTGACCGGGCCGGATACCAAGGTGAGCATCGCGACGCCGGCGATCACGAAGCCAGCGCCGGTCATCCCGGCGGCGACCTGTGCGGCGATGTGGGGGGAGGACCGTCGCCAGCCGAGGATCGCGGCGACCGCGACGGTCGCCAACGGTACTGCGAGCATCAATGCCAGCACGACATCACCCATCACACGTCCTCCATAGCAAGAAAACCAATACACGAAATGTATATCACATTATGAATGTCCTGAAAAGGGTCAGGCGCATTCGGGGTCGTGGGTGCACAATGGAGGGATGGCGCAGTGGACGTTCCTCACCAACCATGCGCACGTGCTGCTGTGCGTCGCCGAAAACTCCAACGTGCGGTTGCGGGAGGTGGCGACCCTCGTGGGCATCACTGAGCGGGCCGCCCAGCGCATCGTCGCCGAACTTGAGGAGGCCGGCTATCTCGAGCGGGAGCGAGACGGTCGACGCAACATCTATCGGCTCAAGCCCGATATGCCGCTACGGCATCCACTCGACCGCGACCATCAGATCGGGGAGCTGCTCGCGACGTTCATGAACACGACAACGTGAGCCGGGATACATAGCACCTCCAGAAATTGCACCACTCGGGATTTGGACACACCGCCGTCGATCGCCAGCCCGCCACCCCCACGACCCCGCCTCCTCCCTTCGGTGTCAGACGTGGCGGTGGCAGCAGATCGACACTACGTAGTGTTGGTAGGGCGTCACAGCGACGACGGCTCAAACATCCATGTGGGGGAACAATGAAGGCAGTAATTGGAGACACGGTAATCGCAGAGGCCAGCATGGAGGACCTCATCAAGATCGAGGGACACTGGTACTTCCCCCCGGACAGCGTGAAGCCAGGCATTCTCGCCGCGAGCCCGACCCCGTACACGTGCCCGTGGAAGGGCGAATGCCAGTACTTCTCCGTCGACGACGGCACAACGACCTTGCAAGACCGAGCGTGGAGCTACCCCACCCCATACCCGAGCGCCTTCGAGCGGGTCGGCAAAGACTTCTCAAACTACGTTGCGTTCTGGAAAGAAGTCAGCGTCATCGAGTAGCCATTTGCGCGTGAGTGGGTCCAGCTGCGGTCCACGCGGGATACGTCTCGGGGGTGAGCGGCTTGATCACGTGTGCGTCGGCCATGCGCTAATTCTGCACTCGCGCATGGCCGACTGCACAGCGCCTTAGACCTTTAAGCCGGCCTCCAGCAGTCCCTCAAGCCGCTCGTAGCTCGTCTCCATGCCGCCCGTCATGCCGGTCGCGAGAATCGCGTCGCGCTGCTCGGCGTTCGCGTACGTGATGAGGAGCGAGAGCAGGGTGCCGCCCTCGACGGAGGTGAGCGTGAGCTCGTTGAGCGTCGCGGGAAAGTCCATGCCGATCATCGCCTCGGTCGTGACGGCGCGATACGGCTTGTGCAACTCGAGCAGTTCGCCCGTGAAGCCGAAACCTTCGCCGCCACCCTCGGGCTGCCACATGTAGCGATAGCTGTCACCGACCTTCGTGGCGATCTCGCACACGGGCATCGCCCACCCGTCGGGGCCGAGCAGCCACTGTTGCATGAGCTCGGCATCGTTGTGCGCGCGCCAGACCTGATCGATGGACCCGCGGATGACCCGTGAAATGCGCACTTGCGTGTCGCTGAGGATCTGGGCATCCACCGCTAGGTCCGAAGCAAAGGCGGCGAGATCGGCGAGCACAGCGTCGATCTGGGACATCGCCTCCTTAGTGCCCTCGAGCATCTGCAGGTCGAGCAACTGCACGAGCTGTACCAGCGAGTCGAAGCGCGAGGTCGTGACGAGTCGCGAACCAGTGGCTGTCGCCTCGAAGGCGAACGTCACGCGGGTCGCCGGCAGGTCGGTGTTGGGTGCGCCGGTCGAGTCGGCGAACCAGTCAACGACCTCGAAAGACTTAGGGGCGGTGACGCTCGACCACTCCCAACACCCGTAGTGCTCGTCGCCCGTCGGTCCGGTCATGCGGTACACGCTGCGGCCGCCGGGGGCGGCATCGTGGCGAAGGAAGGTCGCGGGGTAGGTCGGCGGACCCCAGAAGCGCTCGATCTGGCGGGGGTCGGCATAGGCATCCCACAAGCGCTCGAGCGGCGCCGCGAAGTCGGCAGTGATCGTGATGCTGAGTTGGTCGAGATCCTTCTCGATGGAAGTGATGGGCATGCTGGGCCTTTCTAGTGGTCGTCGTCGAGTAGGGCATCGAGGCGGTCGATTCTCGATCGCCAGAGCTGTTCGAACTGGTCGAGAAGACGCTGTGCTTGACGGATGCGCTCGGGCTCACCCCGCACCATCCGCTCCCGCCCGCGGGGTTCTTTCGTCACGAGCCTCGCCTCCTCAAGTACGGCGACGTGCTTTTGCACTGCCGCGAATGACATGTTGTAAGCCTCGGCCAGATGGGTGACTGAGACCTCGGCGGCTAGTGTTCGACGAACGATGTCGCGCCGCGTTGTGTCGGCGAGAGCCCGGAAAATGCGGTTCACGTCGTCGTCGCTGAGTTCTAGTTGTACAACCATTTGGTTGTACGTTACCTCAGAGGTGGTTGGGGGCGCGAGACACGATCAAACTGTGGGCTCGGGGTGCCTCACAAAAGGTCACCGCGCAATGCCTACGTGGTGCGGCCCGTGCGGATCTTTCCATACATGCGCATCAGCCACGGAACCACCAGATACACGGCGAGTGGCACGACAATGATCGTGAGAACGAAGGCTCGGAGCACGGGGTTCCAGTCGACTGACACTGGCCCGGTTAACAGGAGGCCGATCGTCACGAGCGGGAAAATTGCGATCCAGGTGATGAGGGCGCGAACGTGGATGGATGGCGGCGCCGGTGGATTTGTCACTGCGATGCTCCCTTGGCTTGGGGGACTATTCTCCGGCAAGGGCACGATCTGCGCTAGGGAACGACCTCACCATCTGCATGCGAGAGATTCAACCGAGCATGCCTTCGAGATGATCGTTGAGGAACAGGCCGTCCGGGTCCATTTGGCGTCGGAGGTCAACGAACTGCCGATACGCCGGATAAACCTCTTCCAGTCGCGCCGCATCGAAGAAGTGCAGCTTTCCCCAGTGCGGGCGCGCTGAGAACTGCCGAAGCGTGGCGTCGACTGCGCGCAGAAACGGCTCATAGTGAGTTCCGGGAACACCGGATACTGAGAGCGAGACCGCATCCGCCCCGTACATCGGGGATAGCCATCCGGTTTCCTTACCAATCGTGCGCACCTCAAGCGGAAACCGCTGTTCTGGATGCGCAAGGATTTCGTCTCGAACAGCTTCGATCGCGTCGGGGGCCGCCGAGTACGGCACGAAGTACTCCAATTCATAAAACTCGAGATCGAAGGACTGTGGAAATATGCGGTACGCCCGATCAACCCGCCGATCTCGCGTATTGTGCGTCGAGGCATCCGAAGGCAACTCCTCATATCGCTTCACGAAACAGGGATTGGAGAGCCCAGCGGGGTCAGCCCCCAACCCGTACATCGCGAGTGATCCAGGGAAAGGGCCCCAGAAGAAGGAAAAATGGCGTCGCGTCGAGGTCTCGTGCTCCCACCGCTCAATGACCTCATCCAGGCTCCAAAAGCTAATCCGCTCGGCAAGCTGGTACGCGGGCATCACCTGCAACTCCACGGCCGTGATCACGCCCAACGATCCCAGAGACGTGCGGACCCCATCCAACTCACTCATGGCCTCGGTCACGTGCAGAAGCTCGCCTGCAGCGGTGACCATCTCAACCCCGGTCACGGCACCAGAGAATCCCGTGAATGCTAGACCAGAACCGTGAGTCGCCGTGCTGATTGCCCCAGCAATCGTCTGCGCGTCGATATCGCCTTGATTGCTCAGCGATAGCCCTTGATCCCACAGTGGCGAACCCAACGCAGCGATTGTCGTCCCAGCGCCGACGGTCACGCGTGATTGTTCG
>JANOOQ010000241.1:0-5720 GCA_031421515.1 Leifsonia sp. | reverse complement strand
GCAAAGACGGGCGCCCCACAACAAACCGGCAACCTGTTCGGCCCAGTCAACAACCAGAACCAATTCGATCGAGTGGCTTCGATCGTCGCCGCGCTCCCTTCGCATGCTCACGTCGAGCTCGGTGGCAAGCGCCAAGGTTCTGCGGGCTACTTCTATGAAGCGACGATTGTGTCGGGATTGACCCAAACGGATGACGCCGTGCAGAACGAAATCGTCGGACCGGTCATCACGGTGCAGTCGTTTGTCGACGACGCACAGGCTCTCGAGTGGGCGAACGGAGTGCAGTACGGCCTTGCATCGAGCGTGTGGACGAAGGACCACTCGCGCGCGATGCGGTTCGCGAAGCACTTGGACTTCGGTTGCGTATGGATCAACACCCACCTTCCCATCGTCGCCGAAATGCCACATGGCGGCTTCAAGCACTCCGGTTACGGAAAGGACCTGTCGAGCTACGGTTTCGAGGACTACACGCGCATCAAGCACGTCATGAGCTTCTTGGGCTCATGACCAACAGTGCAGGATGAGCTTCTTGGGCTCAGCTTCTTGCGTACTGCATAAGCTGGTCGTGTGAGTGGGGATCTCGATGACACGGTGATCGTTCCGCCGCGCCGCGACCCAGAGTCCGCAGGCGTCGACAACGAGCACACGATTATCGTGCCCGAAAGAGCGAATGGTGCGCTCGCCGAAGCTGAAATCCTCGACGAAGCCGAACCTGCCGAACCGACTACGAGCACGGGCTTTTACGCGTTTCGAATCGGTCTCGGATCTGCACCGATCGTGCTCGATGCGCCGTGTTTTGTCGGTCGTCGGCCGAGTGCGCCGCGCATCCCGTCCCGGTATCCACCGCGGTTGCTGCGCGTGCCCTCGGTGCGCAAGGAAGTCTCTGCGACTCACCTCGAAGTTCGCCAGGTTGGGGCATCCGTTATTGTTACCGATCTCAAGAGCACGAACGGCTCGATCGTCATGATGCCGGGCAGTGCGCCTCAAAAACTCCGGCAAGGTGAGTCGGTCGTGGTAACTCCTGGCACTCTGGTGGATATTGGTGACGAGAACATTCTCCAGATCCTCCCCATGCAGAGCCCGGTGTAGCCAGGCAGGAAGGCGGCCGTGGCTGAACTCGGCGGCAGCAATTCAGGGCTCTCGATCACGATCCCGGGGCGCACGGATGCGCCCATCGTGATTTCGTGGGCCGTTGTGACCGACAAGGGCAAGAAGCGCACTGCGAACGAGGACAGTTTTCTCGCCCAATCGCCGATTTTCGTTGTTGCAGACGGTATGGGTGGACACTCCGCGGGAGACCTAGCTAGCGCTGCGGTGGTTCATCGACTCGCGGATGTTGCTACGACTGACTTTCTCGCTCCTCGAGACATTGAGCGCGCACTCGAAGATGCAACGCGCGATATCTCGCTCATAGCTGTTGATTCCGTGCTTGGCGTCGGCACGACCGTCACGGGCGCGGCGCTCACTCTTCAGGATGACAACGCATACTTCGCTGTCTTCAACATCGGAGATAGTCGCGTGTATGCATTTGAGCGCAACGAGTTGACTCAGATTACGGTCGACCATTCGGTTGTACAAGAGCTAGTCGAGGCGGGCGCGCTCTCGCGCGACGACGCCGAGAATCACCCCGACAGCAACATCATTACGAGGGCCGTTGGATTCGATGCGACTCCCGCGGCCGACTTCTGGCTCGTGCCGGTCGTGAGGGGCTTGCGCCTCTTGATCTGTAGCGACGGTCTTACGAAAGAGGTTAGCGACGATCGGCTTCGAAGGCACATGGCGGCAGGATTGAGCTCGGTGGATACTGCTGGCGCGCTCGCTGACGCGGCGCTCGCCGCGGGCGGCCGCGATAACGTGACAGCGATCATCGTTGACGTGGTGGATGCCCCTGAACAGCTCGATCTTGAGGACACTTCGCCCCGTCGAGCGCACTAAACCCATAACTGGGGGGGAATCGATGCACCCCCCTTCTGGGGGCAGCTCGGGTCAGCTCTCACCCTGACTGCTTAGAATAGAACACCTATGACCACACGATAGGGGGTGTTTATGGCACGCCGACTGCCTTCACAACCCCCGAGCCTGCCGGGGTTCTCCCACGTGCACGTCTTGGGCTCTGGCGGTTTCGCCGACGTGTTTTTGTATGAGCAAAATATGCCGCGCCGGCAAGTCGCCGTCAAGGTCATGCTGAGCGAAGTGGTCAATGACCACGTGCGCCAGATGTTTCAAGCCGAGGCGAACCTCATGGCGCAATTGAGTGCGCATCCCTCAATTCTCACGGTCTATCAAGCGAGCGTGTCGTCCGATGGTCGTCCATATCTCGTCATGGAGTTGTGCTCGTCTGCCTTGAGCAACCGTTATCGAGCCGAGCGGTTGCCGGTCGCCGAAGTGTTGCGAATTGCCGTCAAGATCGGGAGTGCGATTGAGACGGCTCATCGGGCGGGTGTGCTGCATCGGGACATCAAACCCTCCAACATCCTGCTCACGGCTTACGGGCATCCGGTCTTGTCTGACTTCGGAATTGCCGCGACCTTGAATGAGTCGGATGATCGCGAGGCAGTGGGAATGTCGATTCCATGGTCCGCGCCCGAAGTTCTCATGGATGAGACTGCGGGCACAGTCGCAACGGAAGTATGGGCATTCGCGGCTACCGTCTATTCCTTGCTCGCGGGTCGGTCGCCGTTCGAGGTGCCCGGGGAGTCCAACAAGTCCGCCGACCTGATTTCTCGAATCAATCGCGCGAAACCGCAACCGATCGACCGGAGCGACGTGCCCCAGAGCCTCGAGCGCGCGCTCGTTCGTGCGATGTCGCGAAAGCCCGAGAATCGTCAAGGCAGTGTGCTTGAACTCATTCACGAGTTGCAGACCATCGAATCCGAGATCGGGGTTCCGCAAACGCCCGTGGAAGTCGCGATGGACGAGTGGGCATCGACGGGAGTCGCCGATCTCGAAGATCGCACTCGGATTCGTGGAGCCGCTAATCCCGCAACGAGTGTGGCGCAACGTCGTCGTCGTCGACGCGCGCCCGATACAAACGAATATCGTCCGGTCGGCACGATCGTGCGCGAAGACCATGTAGGGCCGCGCAGCACGGGTACGCCACTATTGGCAGGCGGCGGCGGAATGCGAGCATTTGCGTGGGCCCTCGTCGCGACAGCGGTACTCGTGATCGCTCTCGCGACAATCGCAACCCTCGTGCTCGTTCGCTCTACGGCCACGGGAATCCCGACGGTCTCTGACATCAACGCGAAAATAACCGACGACACGGTCGAATTCACGTGGTCTGATCCGGGGTTGGGCCAAGCCGACGCGTTCCAAGTCAGCACGAACGACGGATCTCCGCCCGTACAACAGCGCGGCACCAGTTTTGTCGTGGATGCCGAGCCGGGCGATCGCGTATGCGTCACCGTCACGGTCACTCGCGAGGGCAAGACCGGTCTCCCGAGCAGCGAGAAGTGCGCGGACGTGCCGCGATGACGGATCGCAATGTTTAGACAATGGATCGCGACACACCGATCCCTCGCTGCCACGGTAACGAGCGGAGCGCTCGTCGCCGTGCTTGTCGCGGTCGTAGCCGTGGTTTCGTCGGGGTATTCCGCTCAGCGACTCGACTTGAGCGACGGGTCAGTGTGGGTCGCAAACAGTGAGCAGCAAGCGATCGGTCGCGCAAACACGGAGGTTCTCGAACTCAACACGGTAGTGCCGTCGACGGGCATCGATCTCGACGTTGTGCAGCAGGGCGCGACTGTGTTGCTGCTCGATCGCACCGAGTGCACTCTCGACATCATCGATCCGGCGTCGTCGGTAAGCACCGATACCGTGCCGTTGCCGCCCAATCTGCCCGAGGTGTATCTCGCGGGCACGAATTCGGTCGTCTTCGAACGCGGCACTGGCGAAGTCTGGATACTCCCGACGGCAAACCTCTCGACCTTCGATTCGCTGTCCGAGTCATCGCTCAGTCTCGGTGCTGATGCGATCGTGAGCGTCGACCCCGCTGGCTTGTTGTTTGCATACTCGCCCGCAACTCAACAGATTTTGCGCGTAAATGCTGCCGTGTCGGATTCCGTCGAACTGACTCAATCGGTCGACCTCGGTTCGAGCACTAGCGACCTCACGATCACGTCGGCGGCCGGCCGGTGGGCCGTGCTCGATGCTGCGGCCCGGAGCATCCACTTCGATGGTCGATCGGTCGATCTCGCTGGACTCATCGGACCAGGTGGCTCGCCCGTTATCGCATGGCCTGCCGTCTCGACGGATCGCATTCTTGTCGCGTTTTCGGGTGGGCTCGTCGGGGTTGCTCTCGATGGTTCCGCAGCAGTCGCTCTCGTGAGCGGACCATCAGGTGAAGCGGCCCGCCCGCTCGCGCTCGACGGGTGTGAGTTCGCCGCCTGGACAAACGGAGACAGCTGGCGGGAATGTGACTCTGACGGGGGAGCCGCGACTACCGACGTTCTCGACTCGATGGCACCTGGTGCGCAATTGAGTTTTCACGCGAACGGGACTCGCGCCGTGCTCAATGACTTGCGATCCGGCGAAACGTGGGCGGTGCAACGCGGCGGCGAACTCATCAACAACTGGAATGACTTGATCGTCGCCGAGGATGACTCGCCCGAAGAACAACAGAATGATGAAGACATTGCGCCTCAAGTCGAGACGGTGCAGCAACCCCCGATTGCGATCGACGACGCGTTCGGCGCCCGACCCGGGCGAGCTACCGTTCTTCCGGTATTGCTCAACGACTACGACCCGAATGGCGACGTGCTCGTCGTGGGCGACCTCGTGCCCATCAGCGAGGCAGTCGGTCGCATTGACCTCATCAACGAGCGGCAGCAGATTCAGCTCACGCTCGCGCCGGGGGCATCCGGAAAATTGACTTTCGGCTACACGCTCACTGACGGCCGAGGAGGCACTGATACCGCGGTCGTTACGATCACGGTCAAGTCACTGAGCCAGAACTCCGCGCCCGTGCAGGTTCGCGCGACAAAAGCCGTCGTCGTCTCGGGAGCCCGCGTTGCGACTCAAGTGCTAGGTGACTGGGTCGATCCCGATGGTGACCCGTTCTACCTCACGAGTGCCGCAACTCCAGCGCCCGACGCCGTGAGCTACAAGCCGAGCGGATCGATCGTGTTCTCGGACTCGGGATCGGGAAGCGAGACCAAGTCGGTGTCGGTCGTCGTCTCCGACGGCACCGCCGAGGCATCGGGAAGCGTTTCGGTGACGGTAAAGGCGGCAGGTGAAGTTCCCATCATCGCCGACCCATTTGTGATGCTCGCTTACGCGGGTCAAGAGGTCACGGTCGCGCCACTCGAACACGTTCGCGGGGGAACCGGGACGATTCGACTCAATAGTGTTCCCGCAAAAACTGACGTGACGATCACCCCGAGCTATGAGACGGGTACCTTCCGATTCACGAGCGACGTCGTGCGAAGTTATTACCTCGACTACGTCGTTACCGACGGAGACCAGACCGTCACGGGAGTAGTTCGCATCGACGTGGTTTCGCCTCCCGACGCAAACTCGAAACCCATCACGATACCCAAGACCGTTTTTGTGCAGTCGCTTCGGAACGAGCGGATCGATGTAGCAGGAACAGACGTCGACCCCGCGGGAGGCGTGCTACTCGTGACGGGCATCGTCAACATGCCACCGAATTCGGGGGTGCGAGCCGAAGTACTCGAGCAGCGCTTGGTTCGAGTGAGTCTTGAAGCCCCGCTCGACCTCGG
>JANOOQ010000240.1:0-1635 GCA_031421515.1 Leifsonia sp. | reverse complement strand
GTCGTGGTTCGCTGACGTTCTGCACGCGAATCGCGCCGAGCGTGAGGGCAAGCAGCGCGATCGGCAGCACGAGAATGAAGATGAAGCGCCAATCGAGCGCTTGAACGATCAAGCCGCCGATCGCGGGCCCTACTGCGGGTGCGACCGACATGACGATCGAGATGTTTCCCATCATCTTGCCGCGCTCGTGCGGAGGCACGAGTGTCATAACAGTCGTCATGAGCAGCGGCATCATGATGGCAGTTCCGCTCGCTTGAACGACGCGGCCGAGCAACAGCACTTCGAACCCGGGCGAGATGGCGGCAATCGCGGTGCCAAGGCTGAAGAGACTCATAGCGAGCACGAACACCTGGCGCGTGCTAAACCGCTGCATGAGGTACCCGGTCATCGGGATCACAACAGCAACGGTCAGCATGAACGCGGTCGACAACCATTGGGCCGTGCTCGCCTCAATGTTCAGGTCGTCCATGATGCTCGGGAGGGCGACGCCGATGACGGTTTCGTTGAGAAACACGACGAAGGTCGCAACGAGCATGAGGTTGATGACGAGTTTGTTGCGCGAGCGGTGGTCGGGTGCATCCGCTGGGCTCACGGCAATGTCGGGGGAGCTATCAGTCACGTGCTGTTCCAGTCGTTGGGGTAGAGCGGATGCTGGTTCGGTGGCCACACGGGGGCAAACGCTAAGACCACCTTCCAGTATTCCACTGACATGCCCGCGTATCGTTGCTTCGCTGCGGATACGTTGGTTCGCGACGCGGTAAGCTATTCGAGTTGTCACGGGCTGTGGCGCAGCTTGGTAGCGCACTTGACTGGGGGTCAAGGGGTCGCAAGTTCAAATCTTGTCAGCCCGACTTAGAGAAAAATTGGTCGCCTTCGGGCGGCCAATTTTTGTCTGCTGTCTGTTGTCACGCGGGGTCCCCGCCGCGCCGGTTCCGGCGCATCGCGCTAGTCTCTCGGCGCAACATGGCCGGGATCTCGCGCGATGTGACGGCCGAGCCGGTGGGGCGCAGCCCGACTCCAATAGAAAAAGGTCGCCCAAGTTGGCGGCCATTTTCTATTGTGAATCGCACTGGGTTTCGTTCCTAGTGTTTTTCGAGGGCGGCGGTTGCCGTCTCGGTTGATTCGAGGTCAGCGTAGTACGCGGCCTCGACTTCGGTGGGGGTTCTCATGTCGAGTTCCCCGTGTAGGCGTTGGTTGTTCCACCACCACACCCATTCCAGGGTTGCGAGCTCGACTTGCTCGACTGTGCGCCAGGGTCCTTGCTGTCGGCTCAGTTCGGTTTTGTAGAGCCCGTTGACTGCTTCAGCTAGTGCGTTGTCGTAGCTGTCTCCTATGGTCCCGGTCGAGGGTGTTGCTCCGAGTTCGACGATTCGATCGGTGTAGACCACAGACATGTAGTTCGACCCGTGATCGCTGTGGTGGGTCAGTCCGGTCAGGTCGCCTCCGGCGGTGAACGCAGCCATGTTCAACGCTTGCAGCTGCAAGATCTCCGCTTTGAGGGTCGAAGCGACGTTCCAACCCACGATGCAGCGCGAGAAGACGTCGATGACGAAGGCCACATAGGCGAAGCCCTGCCGAGGGTGTCAGATTGTGTGTGTAAGGGGTAGTTCTCCTTTTGGAAGGAAACACATTGAT
>JANOOQ010000239.1:0-2964 GCA_031421515.1 Leifsonia sp. | reverse complement strand
TCGGCACCGCTACCGACAAGGCGGGCAACACCGCGACCGTCACGGTGTCGGGAATCTATGTCGACACCATCGACCCGACGATCTCACACACGCTCGCCGCCGCCGCCCCTGATGGCAACAACGGCTGGTATCGCACCGCCGTCGTTGTCGACTTCACCTGCTCGGATGGTGGCTCAGGCATCGAGTCGTGCCTCGGCGACTACACCTTCCTCGATGGCGCGAACCAATCGGCCGTTGGCACCGCGACCGACTTGGCGGGCAACACGGCGACCGACACGGTGTCGGGAATCTATGTCGACACCATCGACCCGACGATCTCGCACACTCTCAGTCCCTCAGCGCCGAATGGTAGCGGATGGTACAAGGACCCCGTAGTGGTCGACTTCACCTGCGCGGATGGCGGCTCAGGCGTCGCGTCGGCGTCGTGCGGCCCCGACACCACTCTCAACGAGGGGGCGGACCAGACCGCGCTGGGCACGGCAACCGATAACGCCGGCAGAACCATGACCGACACGGTGTCGGACATCGATGTCGACCTCACCCCTCCCACGGTTGCACTCGTAGGTGGTCCGTCCGGTAATTACTACTTCGGATTCGTACCCGCAGCGCCGACCTGCATAGCGAACGACGCGCTCTCCGGCCTTGTCGGGTGTGTGATCACTGGCGGCGGTACAAGCGTCGGCCCGCACTCGTACACCGCGACCGCGACCGACGTCGCGGGCAACACCTCGACATCGGTGCTCACCTATACGGTGCTCGCCTGGCGGTTGAACGGCTTCTACTCCCCCGTCGACATGGGCGGGGTGTGGAACACCGTCAAGGGTGGCAGCACTGTTCCGCTCAAGTTTGAGGTGTTCGCCGCATCCGAACTCACGAGCACTTCGGTCGTGAGCAGCTTCAAGGCGATTGCCGTGAGCTGCCCGAACGCATTGGCTGTCACCGACGCGATCGAGCTGACGACGACGGGGGGCACCGCGCTTCGCTACGACTCGACGGGCGGACAGTTCATCCAGAACTGGGCGACTCCCAAAAAGCCAGGCACGTGCGCGAGGGTGACACTCACGACTCTCGACGGGTCGACGCTCGTGGCGAACTTCATCTTCAAGTAGGCGACTCATGGAGGCCGCGCGGACGGTCTTCTTCTTCTCTTGAGCGCGCGTAGTGTCGGGAATGTCTACCCTGCTGCGAAGGGCATCGCCCGATACGATGGTCGGGTAGCTCAGGAAGAACGGACGACGATGGTTCAGGCGACGCACGCAATCTCGGGCCACGCCACGAGTACGTCGCACGTTCGAGTTGCTGTGGTCGATGACCACGAGTCCGTTCGGCTCGGACTCAAGACCGCCTTCATCGATGACGGGTATGACTTCGTGCTCGCAGCGGCGACGGTTCAAGAACTTATCGACGGCCTAGCGGGTCGCGAAGTCGATGTCGTAGTGCTCGACCTCTCCCTCGGTGATGGGTCGACCGTCACCGACAACGTAAAGCGAGTGCAAGCCGCGGGAGCCGCTGTGCTCGTTCACAGCATTGCCGACCGCGTCGCGAGTGTTCGCGAAGCGCTTGCCGCTGGGGCCGCTGGAGTCATTCCCAAGTCGTCGGCGACAAAGACCGTGCTGGTAGCGGCTGCGACTGTCGCGCGCGGCGAAGTGCTCAACAACCTCGAGTGGGCAACCGCAATCGATGCGGACCGCGACTTCTCGAAAGCTCAGCTCGGACGTCGCGAACGGGAGATCCTGCACCTTTACGCCGCTGGACTTCCGCTCAAGCTAGCGGCTGAGCAGCTCGGAATCGGCTATTCGACGGCCCGTGAGTACCTCGACCGAATCCGGCTCAAGTACATCGAAGTGGGTCGACCCGCTCCCACGAAGGTCGACTTGTTGCGGCGCGCGGTCGAAGACGGCATTCTTCCCGGTCTCGACCCGGACGGCGGCGATGACCAACAATAGTGTGACCGCGACGGTAAAACTGTCGTCGAAGCCACCCTCCAACCCGATTAGTGGCAAGCAGGTTGAGAAGGTAATCTCGCGCTCGGTTGCCGTCTTCGGCATCGTCTTCGGCGCTCAGACGATTCCGTGGCTCTTGGGGCAACTTGACGAGGCATATCCCGTGTGGCTCTGGATCGTCGTTCCCGCGTTATTCGGGTCGCTCATCTTCGTGGTGGTGATGTCGTTCGTCAAAGTGTGGGTGCGGCAAGCACACGGGCTGTTCGCCGCGCTCTACCTCGTCACTCTCGTGAGCTGGCCGTTCATGGTCATGCCAGAGGCCGACATTTTTTCGGGCATCCACTGGCTCAATTACCTCATCACGGTCGCGACGTCGATGGCGGCGATTGCGTTCAGCACGAGAGTTGGCACGATCTACCTATTCACGGCACCGACGATCTACTTGATCGTTCGCATGACCCCCCTTGGCGGCGGGGCGCCGTGGCAATTGGCTGTGCTCGAGGGAATCTACGCGCTTCTCCTGGGTGCAGCGGTCGTCATCATCATCACGATGCTGCGCCAGGCCGCGGCATCCGTCGATGGAGCCCAAGCGATGGCTCTCGATCGCTACGGCCACGCGGTTCGGCAGCACGCAACAGAAGTCGAGCGCGTTCAGGTCGACTCGATCGTGCACGACAGTGTCCTAACGACGCTGATCTCAGCCGCCCGTGCCTTCACTCCACAGGCGCAGGAGCTCGCTGCGACGATGGCTTCCAACACGATCGGCTACCTCAGAGACGCAGCTGCCGCCAGCCCCGACGACGGGACGATGGTGCGCCTCAGCGAGGTGGTAAACCGGATAACGGATGCCGCTGCCTCCCTTTCGCCACTCATCGAGGTTCGGGCGCGCAGCGTCGGCAGCCGGTCGATCCCGAAACAGGCGGCCGAGACAGTGTTTTCCTCAGCGGCGCAAGCCATGGTCAACAGCGTTCAGCATGCCGGTGATTCACAGGTGTCGCGCTGGGTGGCGCTTCGCGCCGTC
>JANOOQ010000238.1:0-4941 GCA_031421515.1 Leifsonia sp. | reverse complement strand
TCTCGCTCGTCAAGATGGCCCCGCCGGCAAAGGTAATCGGTAAGTCGCTCGCCGAGCTGCACTTGCGTTCGAAGGCGGGAGTGACGGTTATCGCCGTCAAGCCCTCGGGCGGCAAGTGGGTGTACACCACGGCAGAAACGGTCATCATGGCCGACCACACGATTTTGGTGTCGGGCGAGACCAAGAAGGCCGAGGCGTTTAGCCAACTGCGCTAGCGGTACGGCGCGTGGCTTAGGCTCTATGCGTGCAACCTGAGCCTGCTATCCGACAACCGCGTCGCTTGTCTCGAGTGATCGGGTCGGGGCCTGTGCTGCTGCTGGCGTTCGCGTTTGCGGTCATGGCCGACCCCGTGTCATCCGTCGCGTACGCAGTCGAAGCCGCGTTGAGGGCCCTCAATGGTGACCTCACGTTGCTCGTGCCGACGATGCTCCTCGTGGTCGCGATCATCGCGATGGTCATCGTCAACTACCAGCAGATCGTGCGCAGGTATCCCAGCGGTGGCGGGGATGCCGCGGCAGTCGGCGAAGCGTTCGGCGACGGTTTCTCGTTCATCCCGATTGGTGCGCTCATTGTCGACTTCGTCTTGACGATCGCAATCAGTGTCTCGGCGGGCTCGTCGGCGATCATCGCCTACTTCCCCGCACTCGCCCCATGGCGGGTTGGCGTCGCTCTCGTGCTCATCGTTATCGTCGCGGGCATCACGTGGTTCGGTCACCTCGGGCGAATCGTGTTCGCGCTCATGACCCTCGCGTTTGTCGGGGTCGCCGTCACGGTATTGATCTACGGCATCTGGGGCACGCCAGACACTCTCGCCGTGATCCCGACTACGCCGCCTGGCGGCGCGCTACTCGCCGTCGCTTTCGCGTTCCCCGTGGCGATGGCGCTCGCGACCGGCGTCGAGGCACCGTCCTCGGCGATCGCCCAACTCGGTGGCCTCGACGACGACAAACGGCGGATGTTCGGTCGAGTGACTCTGTGGCTCACGCTCGCGATCGTGGGCTCGATCACGATCGGACTCTCGGTGCAAGCCGCGGTGCTTCGCATCGGAGTGCCCGGCGCAGACAGCACGCTTATTGCGGAACTCGCGCGTCACGTTGCTCCCCCCGCGGTGTTTGCGGCTTTCCAGTTGTTCACGACGCTCTTGCTTCTTGCCGCCGCGAGCTCGTCATTCCAAGCCGGACCCGGGCTGCTCAAGGCCTTCGCGCGAGACAAGTCGGGAAAGAACCCGATCGGCATCCTGCCACGCTCACTTGGCGCGACGAACGCAGCACACACGCCGTACTGGGGCGTTGTTTTGTTCGCCGTGTTCGCAATGGTGATCGTCGTCGTCGCGGGCGGCAACGACCAAGTGCTCGTGCTGTTCTACGCCGTGGCGGTCTTCATGAGCTTCCTCGCGGGGATGCTTGCACTCTCGACCTTCTCGTTCCGCGAGAAGCGCTGGCGCATGTTCGTACTCAACGTCACGGGCGTAGTCGTTGTCGCCTTCACGCTCGTGATCAACCTCAGCCGCGGATTCCCGCTCGTGAGCTTCGCAGCCGCGCTCCTCATCGCGGGGGCGCTGTACGCGCTGTGGGTGCGCGCTGGTCGACCGAGTGGGGTGCGCAATATCGAGGCAATAGCCGAGGCAGAACTTGAGCAACTGTGACGCCGACCCCTCCTCGAAACACCGCGGCAACATCGCGGCCCTAGGCTCAGTACATGGCTGACCTGTTCGATGGCTACGGCGCCACTGCCACGAAGCGGTCGGGCACGCCCCCGTGGGACGAAATGTTCTCCACTCCGGGTGCCGCCCGCACGTCGTACAAAGAGATTCACGCTGCCCTCGCGCAAATGACTCAAGTCGAATTGCGCGGACGAACGGATGCCCTCGCGAGCTCATACTTGGCCCAAGGTGTCACGTTCGACTTCGCGGGTGAAGAGCGGCCGTTCCCCCTCGACGCGGTCCCTCGGGTCATCGAATCGGCGGAGTGGATTCAAGTCGAGGCGGGTATCAAACAACGCGTTCGCGCGCTCGAGGCCTTCCTCGCCGACACCTACGGACCCCAGAACGCCGTGAAAGACGGCGTTATCCCCGCTCGACTCGTCACGAGCTCTGCGCACTTCCATCGCGAGGCAGCAGGCATCGAGCCTGCCAACGGCGTACGCATTCAGGTGAGCGGCATCGACCTCATCCGCGACGAGCAGGGCGCATGGCGCGTGCTCGAAGACAACGTTCGGGTGCCTAGTGGTGTGAGCTACGTGATATCCAACCGACGAGTCATGGCGCAGACACTTCCGGAGTTGTTTGTGTCTATGCGCGTTCGACCCGTGGGGGATTACCCCCACAAGCTGCTACAGGCGCTGCGGGCATCCGCTCCCGCTGGAGTCGAAGAGCCGACAGTTGTTGTGCTCACTCCCGGTGTCTACAATTCCGCGTACTTCGAGCACACGCTGCTCGCGCGACTTATGGGCGTCGAACTCGTCGAGGGTCGCGACCTGTTTTGTTCGGGTGGCCGAGTGTGGATGCGCACGACGGCCGGGCCGACGCGCGTCGACGTCATCTACCGTCGCGTCGATGACGAGTTTCTCGACCCGCTGCAGTTTCGCGCTGACTCGATGCTCGGGAGCCCCGGCCTCATGCTCGCCGCCCGGCTCGGTAACGTCACGATCGCGAACGCCGTAGGGAACGGCGTCGCAGACGACAAGCTCGTCTACACGTACTTGCCCGAGCTCACGAAGTACTACCTCGGCGAAGACGCGATTCTGCCGAACGTGCAGACGTGGCGGCTCGAAGATCCGGGCGCGCTCGAAGAAGTGCTCGATCGGCTCGATGAGCTTGTCGTCAAGCCCGTCGACGGGTCGGGCGGCAAGGGCCTCGTGATCGGTCCGGCCGCATCGAAGGATGAACTCGCCGAACTCAAGGGCCGTCTCTTGCGTGACCCGCGAGGGTGGATCGCCCAGCCCGTCGTGCAACTCTCGACGATCCCCACGCTCGTAGACGACGGGATGCGCCCGCGGCACGCCGACCTCAGGCCCTTCGCGGTCAACGACGGCAACGACATTTGGGTGCTCCCTGGCGGGCTCACGCGCGTCGCGCTTCCCGAGGGCGAGCTCGTCGTGAACTCGTCTCAAGGGGGCGGCTCGAAAGACACGTGGGTCGTGGGGCAAGATCCCTTGCAGGTGCAGCGCCATAGCATTCAGGGTCTCGTCGCGGGTCAAGCCGCCGCAACCGAGTCGATCTCGGTCATCACGCCCGAAATGCTCAAGGCGCACCTGCAGGATCACGCACCGAGTGATCGTCCCCTCGGGCATGGGCAGCAGGAGCAGCAGCAGCAATCGAGCGGTTTCGATACGCCGCAAACGGCTACTCAACCAGCGGGCGGTGACGAGTGCTGAGCCGCATCGCCGAAAGCCTCTTCTGGATCGGCCGCTACATCGAGCGGTCCGACGGTACGGCGCGCATTCTCGACGTGCACCTGCAGTTGCTCCTCGAAGACCCGTGGATCGAAGAAGACCTCGCGTGCCGTTCACTCCTCAGCGTCATGGGCAGTGAAGCGCCAGAAGACACCGCGCTCACTCGTCAGGACGTGCTGTCGATTCTTGCCGTCGATCGATCGGAACCGGCATCCATTGCATACTCGCTCGGGGCAGCGCGAGAGAATGCGCGCCGAGCTCGCGAGATCGTCTCGACCGAGCTGTGGGAGTGTCTCAACACAACGCGTGCGCGCATGCCCCGCAAGGTGTCGAGCGACAAGGTGCACGAATTCTTCGCCTGGGTACGCGAACGCTCCGCGCTCGCGGTCGGCATCATCGAATCGGCAACGAGTCGGGATGAAGCGTGGCAGTTCTTCACGCTCGGCCGCAGCATCGAGCGCGCTGACATGACGGCGCGACTGCTCGCCACGCGCAGTCTTACCGAGGCGAGCGGACCTAGCTGGACGACGATCCTGCGCTCGTGTGGCGCGTACGAAGCGTACTTGCGCACGTACCGTGGCGTGCCGAGCGCGCGCAACGCCGCCGAGTTCTTGTTGCTCGACCGGCTGTTCCCCCGCAGCATCCTGTTTTCGGTCACGCGCGCGGAGAATTGCATGCGCGAACTCGAACCCCGAAGCGCGCGCGTGGGAGTCTCTGATCAAGCTCAACGCTTGCTCGGCCAAATTCGCAGCGAGCTCGAGTACCGTCCGATTGCCGAGATTCTCGAAGACCTCACGATGCACATGGACAACGTGCAAGAGGCCACGAGTGCTGCATCCGAAGCGATCCGCCAACGGTATTTCCCGACTCAAGTCGCGCCGAGTTGGGTCGGAGAGACCTCGTGAACCGCCTCCGCATCAAGCACATGACGGGCTTCCACTATGGAGGCGATGTCACGGCTTCGTACAACGAAGCACGCATGTTGCCCGTGAGCTCCGAGGGTCAACTCGTTCTGTTCTCGAACCTCGAGATTCTGCCGATTTCGAGCCACCACAATTACGTCGACTATTGGGATTCCCGCGTCTCGTCGTTCGAGATTCTGACTCCCCACAAGGAGCTCGCGCTCACGGCTACGAGCCTCGTGGAGGTGCGCCCGCGCGCGCACGACAACGCCAAGGTCTCGTGGGATGATCTCGCCATCGCGGTCGAAAAGACGACCGAAACCGTCGAGCACTTGGGCCAAACCCGCCGCACGGCTCCACCCGTCGAAGTGCAAGATCTTGCGCGAGAGATCGCTTTGAAGTCAGCGGATGCCTGCACCGCCGCCTTCGACATCGCGACGGCTATTGGCGACGCCGTGCAGTACATGCAAGGTGTCACGGGAGTGCACTCGACAGCAGCGGAAGCGTGGGCAGTTCGTAAGGGCGTCTGCCAGGACATCGCGCACCTCGCTCTCGGAGCCTTGAGGTCCGTCGGCATCCCGGCCCGTTACGTCTCGGGCTATTTGCACCCCAAGCCGAGCGCCGAGATCGGCGAGACGATCGCGGG
>JANOOQ010000237.1:0-5024 GCA_031421515.1 Leifsonia sp. | reverse complement strand
TCGCAGTCGCGGGCTGCATTCTGATCGTCGTCGAATCTCGCCGGCTCGGGATGCCGCGTGCCTGGCTCTACGTCGTGCTCTCAGGTCTCACGGCGTTCGCGTTCACGTTCCCGCTGTTTCTCGCGATGCGGGAGCGCAAGTTGGACGAGCTCGCGGAGTCAGCCCCCTAACCCCGGTCGGGGCGCCTTGGCCCTCGGCCTTCTTTTGACCGTTGCGGTACCAGTATTCGCACGCGCCGCGCGATGCAGTAGTTTTGCCGCAGGAGGTTCACCATGGTTCCAGAAGTCAATTGGCTGGCCGTAGCGCTAGCAACCGTCTCGAGCATGATCGTCGGCTCCGTTTGGTACGCCCGCAAAGTCTTCGGTACTCGGTGGATGCGCCTCGCCAAGATCGACGAAGCCACGATGGGCAACGGGGTTGGCGCCATCATTGCCACCGTCATCGTGAGCTTCATCACTGCATCCGTTCTCGCCGGATCCGCCGCAATCGCGCAGAACTTCTACGGCGGCAACTTCCTTCTCAATACTGTCATCACGAGCGTGATTTTGTGGGCCGGATTCACGGCTGCGCGGTTCGTGACTCACGATGCGTTCGAGCGGCGCCCGTCGGGTTTGACCACGCTAACCCTCGCTCACGAGCTCGTGACGATCGTCATCATGGCGCTCATCATCGGCGCGTTCGGAATCAGCGCGGTCTGATTAGGTACCTGCGCCGTTAGCGCGGCTTGAGTTTTCGCGCGCGCGGCTTGCCCGTCTTCTTTGGCGGCTTTTTGCTAGTACCCGTCGCGGGCGCCTTCTTGCGCGCGGGCTTTTCGGTCGGTGGAGTTGGCGTTCCGCGCGAGCTGTTGGCGGTGCGTCCGCGCACGATCCCGATGAACTCTTCAACGAGCTCGGTCGTGCCCGAGGTAACCCACACGAGCGCGATCTCGGTGGTCGGGGCATCCGTCACGGGGCGAGCGATCACGTCGCGGCGGCTCAGAGCCCGAGAAACAGATTGCGGCATGAGCGCGACGCCGACGTTTGCCGCGACGAGTTCGACGGCCGCGGCCCACTCCGCCTCGAGCATCGTTTCGCCCTCTAGGTCGGCAAGAGTAACGGCGTCGACGGTCTCGAACGCATGATCTTTGGCAACAACGACGAAGGGCTGCTCGTCATAGAGCGAGATCTCGCTGAGGTGCGACGGCTCGACGGGAAGCCGCATGAGCGCGACATCCACAGATCCATCGTCGAGGCCAGCAAGAGCCTGTGCGGGGTTCATGGGCCTCAGATCGAGCGGATGCTGCGGCAGCCGTTCACCCCACACGCGAGCCCACTTGCCGGGAGTGACGCCCACAACGAACGCGACGACGAAGCCCGCTGAAGTGGAATCTGGCACGAGGTCAGGCTACCGCGCGCGCCACGCCCCCGAACCGACCCGTTACCCTTGACTCGTGCCTGACCAGACCATGAAGCCCGCGACCGCGGCGAAGAAGCTCGGAATCCACTTGCCGGCGACGCCCGCCGAGTTTCACGAGGGCATCGTCACGCGAACCGAGTTTCTCGAGTTGCAAGCCACGCCGCCCGAGTGGCTTGTCGAGTTGCGGCTCCACGGCCCGCACCCGCGCCAAGTGGTCGCGCAAAAGCTCGGCATCTCGACGTCGGGCCTTGCTCGCGCTGGCGCTGCGGATGTCATGACGACCGCCGAGATCAAGGCACTCCTCGAAAAGAAGCCCGAATGGCTCGTGGTCGAGCGCGCGACTCAAGCCGCCGTGCACGAAGAGAATGCTCGCATCAAGTTCGATCGAGCGGCGAAAGAAGAGCAGCGCAACCGCGGGCGCTAGGCGCAGAGATCCCCAGTGACGAGCAACATGGTCGGCTCGCCCCTCAGACAGCCGTAGCCTTGACCTATGGCAGAGTGCATTCACGGTTTCGAAGAGGGAATGTGCGATAGCTGTTACCCCAAGGCTCCCAAGGCAGAAGTCGTACCGATTCGCCGTTCGCGGCCATCGGTTGCGCCTCGCACCGCGGGCTCGCCCGTCAAGAGGGTTCAGATCGCCGCGCAACGGATCTACCACGTGACGCACATCCACAACCTCGAGGGAATTCTCGACTACGGGCTCTTGGCTGATGTGAAGCCCGAAGTGGATGTCAGTTCCGCCCTCACTCGCGAGTTGCGCTCGACTGTCGACGTCGAACCCGGCTCTGCGGTGGCAAACTACGTGCCCTTCTACCTCGCGCCCGACTCGACGCTGTGGGAACAACTTCGCGACGGTGCGGGCGACCCGCGCTGGTCAGCCGCTGCTCGCGACTCGGCGTCGGCCGACTATGTCGTACTCGTGACGACCGTCGGAGCCCTTGGCGCCGGCGCAGTCGTCGTCGACGGCGACGCCGCGGGATCGAGCGCAGTGTTCGCGACAACCCCGAGCGAAGTCGACGGGATGCTGCGACGCTTGCATGGCACGGATCAGGTTCGAGACGCGGAAGTGCTCGTCAAGGAGTCGTTCTCGTTCGACGCGGTGCAATTGATCGGCGTCGCGAACGAGCCCATGCGAGACCGAGTTCGTGAGCTGGTGGGGGACACCAAGGTTGCGGTCTATCCGCCCTGGTTCCAATAGGCCCTACTGCAAAACGCGGTTATCACGCTAACGCGCGAGCACAGCACCATTCGTCGCGACGAGCGCCGTGATCACGGCAGCGGTCAGGATCGCGTGGAGCACGACGACCGACCAGCCCCCAACTCGCGTGCTGCGGATGATGAGGTAGACGAGCGGGGTCAAGAGCCACCATCCGACGGATGCGGCATCCACTTGTCCACTCGTGACGAGCCGAGCACGGTCGCGAACCGTGAGTAGGGCAGTGAGCAGAATTCCGATGAAGAGCGTGATCGAGCCCGCGACGCGTTCGGTGCCGTTGAGAAGTTGCACTGCGAGTAGTACGCCCGTGATCCAGATGGGGCTCGCTGCGAGAGCCCACGCCTCGGCGGTGTGCACGCGGAGCTGACGCGGGCGCTCCCGATTGGCGGCGGGCGGTTCGGTCGCGAGATAGTCGATCACAGTCATGAGTCATGTCTATCAATGGCTGGGCGCGAGCGCTTACCCCAGTGCGGGCGGGTAGACCGCGTGGATTCAGCGCGACTCAGCTCTGGTCGGCCCCGTACGCCCGGCGGCTAAGTGCCTGGATGTCGTTGTCGAGCACGTCAAGCTTGGCAGTGAACTTGACGTCCATTGCCTCGAAGCGCGCGTTGGTGGCTTCGCGTAGCCCCCGGATCTCTGCCTCGACGCCGCCGATCCGTGCCTCAACTCCGCCGATCTTCGCCGCGATGCCGCCGAGCGAGGCCGTGAGCGTCCGGTTGAAGTTAGTGGTGACAATCCCGATCGTCCCGAACATCGCGGCAGCGAAGACGCCAATCAGTACCCAGACTTGTGGTTCGGTCAATTCGGTCACCCTCTCATTGTGCGGCGGTAGTTGCGAAAAACCTAAGCCGACACTGCGGCGCAGGCTGGTGAACCCTCAGAATTGTGAAGAACCCGTGCCGGTTTGACTAGGCCTTCTTACCTGGTCGCTCAGGTTGATGCTGGGTTACGGTTAGTTCTCGGAGTGTTGTCACCACTCCTGCACAGTCCGGCAGCCGACGAAGTGTTCCACAGATGCGACGCGCGGATGCCACGCGCCTCGCGCCACGTCAACACTCAGGTCATGGCGTCCATCCCCAAATACCTAGACACCCACGAAGTCTCACTCGCAGACGACGATGATCTGCGGGAGCGGATCGAGTCTCTGCTCGGCACCGCGAACTCGCGACAGGTCTGGCTCATGTTTCTCGACGCCACCGACTGTCAGTTGCCGACACTCATGCCCACGTACGTGCCCAAGCAACCCGAGCCCGATGATGTCGAGTGGCTTGAGCAAATGGTGAGCACTGTTGCCGACGGGATTGGGGCCGCGACCGTCGTGATGGTCTTCGAGCGATCCGGTCCGAGCGAGCTCAGCGCGAGCGACTGTTCGTGGTTGCGCCTGCTGAGCGCAGCAAGCACCGGCTCGGGGATCGGGAGTCGCGCGCCGCTGTTGTGCCACGACGGTGGCGTGCGCTTGGTGCCGCCGGACGAGTTTGAGATCTAGTCTCAGCGTGGTTGGTCGACTAAACTTGGTCAACATGACTGAGCAATTCAACGTGCAAGATGCGAAGACGAGACTCTCCGAGCTTCTCGTGCGCGTCGAGGCAGGCGAGGACATCGTGATCGCGCGCGGCGGCAAGCCGATCGCGAGACTCGTCGCGTTCGAGCCCGCGCAGCGCGAACTTGGCTTTATGGCGGGTGGCGACATCCCCGATTCCTTCTGGGATCCACTGCCCGAGGAAGAACTGCGCTTATGGGAGGGCCGTTGAGATTACTGCTTGACACTCACACGGTGCTGTGGGCTCTGCGAGCGCCTAGTCACATACCCTCGGCCGCGCTTCGTGAGATTCAGGCTCCGCTGAACGAGATCTACGTTTCAGCGGTGACACCGTGTGAACTCGCGATAAAACACCGCATCGGAAAACTGCCCGGCGTCGAGGCCCTTCTGCTGACTTTCGACGACCAATTGCGACACTTGAACGCTCGCACTCTGCCCATCTCGAGCAACCACGCACTCCTTGCCGGCGGACTCGCGTGGGAGCACCACGATCCATTCGACCGGCTCCTCGCAGCGCAAAGCGTCATTGAACAGATGCCGCTCGTCACGAGCGATTCTGCGTTCTTCGCCGTCGGAGGGCTCACGGTTCTCTGGGACTAGCCCGTTGCTTTAGCGCGACGCGAGTAGCGCAGCGCGCTCAGGGTGCTCGGCAAACCACTTGTCGACGTACCAGCACATGGGAACAACACGTTGCGCCGACGTGCTCTCCACATCGTTGACGGCGAACTCCACGATCTCGGATGCGTACCCGTGGCCGCGCAAGTGGGGCTGCGTGTAGGTGTGCGTGAACGACGTCGAGCTACCGTTCAGGGAATAGCTCACGAGAGCGACGAGGTCGCCGTCGATGCGCAAGGTGTAGCGCGCTGCATCCGC
>JANOOQ010000236.1:0-8429 GCA_031421515.1 Leifsonia sp. | reverse complement strand
GCGAAGAGCCCGATGCCGTTGCGAACACGATCTTGGGTCGCACGCACGACGGACTCGTGCGCTTGAAAGAACTCGAGCCGATCGGTGACGGCGTGTTGGCGAATATCGATCGCATCGTCGTGATCGCGTGTGGCACAGCTGCATACGCGGGCATGCTCGGCAAGTATGCGATCGAACAGTGGTCGCGCATCCCGGTCGATGTCGAACTGTCGCACGAATTTAGGTACCGCAGCCCGATCATCAATGACCGCACTCTCGTGATCTCGATCAGCCAGTCGGGCGAAACGATGGACACGCTCATGGCCGTCAAATACGCCATGGCGGGTGGCGCCCATGTTTTGTCGGTGTGCAATACGCAAGGCGCGACGATTCCGCGCGAGTCGCACGCGGTCGTCTACACGCACGCAGGCCCCGAGGTCGCTGTCGCGTCGACGAAGGCGTTCGTGGCTCAAGTCACCGCGCTCTACCTCATCGGTCTTCACCTCGCGGCCTTGCGCGGCACGTTGAGCGAGACCGAGATTCGCGAGAACGTCGTCGAGCTGCAAGCTGTGCCGGAGAAGATCGCAGAGGTTCTGCGCGTCTCGCAAAAGGAAATCGGCCAGATGGCGCACTGGATGACCGACACTCAGTCAGTTCTGTTCCTGGGTCGTCACGTCGGATTCCCCGTCGCGCTCGAGGGAGCCCTCAAGCTCAAGGAGCTCGCGTACATTCACGCCGAGGGTTTCGCAGCGGGCGAGCTCAAGCACGGCCCGATTGCGCTCATCGAGCCCGGTCAAGTCGTGTTTGTCGTCGTTCCGAGTCCGCGCGATCCGCTCTCTCTGCACCCTAAGGTCGTCTCAAACATTCAAGAGATTCGCGCGCGCGGTGCTCGCGTGATTGCTATTGCCGAGAAGGGGGATGCCGCAGTGCTCCCGTTCGCGGACGAAGTAATCCCGATCCCGCTCGCGGGCAGTCTCTTCGAACCGTTGCTCGCGGTCGTGCCCCTGCACATCTTTGGCATGGAACTTGCGTCAGCCAAGGGACTCGACGTGGACCAGCCGCGAAACCTGGCTAAGTCCGTCACGGTGGAATGACCCCCTCACAATGATCGTCGGAATCGGCGTGGACGTGGTCGACATCGCTCGATTCGAGCGCGCGCTCGTTCGCACGCCGACGCTCATCTCGCACTTGTTCGCCGAGAGCGAACAGCTCAAGGACGGGCAACCCATGCCGTTGCGGTCACTCGCGGGCCGATTCGCTGCGAAAGAGGCTTTGATTAAGGCTCTCGGGGATTCGACGGGTGTGTCATGGCACGACATGAGAATCGTGAATGACGCTCTCGGAAACCCCGGATTCGAGCTTCAAGCCTCCACTCAAGCGATCGTTGATGCGAGAGGAATCAGCTCGATTCACGTCTCGATGAGCCACGACGCGGGCATCGCGATCGCGTATGTCGTGGCCGAATCATGATGCGGGAAGCACTCGTCGATCTTTCGGCGATCTCACGTAACGTAGAGACCCTGCGCGCTGCCGCTGGCAATGTTGCCGCGATGGTCATCGTCAAGGCGAATGGCTACGGTCACGGGGCGGTACCCGCAGCGCGTGCCGCGCTCGAAGGCGGGGCCGAGTGGCTCGGCACCGCCGACCTCGACGAGGCACTCGCGTTGCGCGCAGCGGGCGTCGAGGCTCCCGTGCTCGCGTGGTTGCACGAGCCCTCTTCATCCTTCGCTGACGCGATCGATCGGGGCATAGACCTCGGAGTGAGCTACGTCGCGCAGCTCGATGCGGTTGCACGGGCATCCGGCCGCGCATTCGTTCACCTCAAAGTCGACACGGGTCTCGGCCGCAATGGCGCACCCGAGCGTGAGTGGCCCGAGTTCTTCGCCGCTGCAGCAGCGCACGAAGCGGCCGGGCGAGTCGTCGTACGCGGCGTGTGGAGTCATCTCGCGAATGCGGGCACGGCCGAGGACGCGGCGCAACTCGCGGCGTTCCATCGGGCGCTTGACGCCGCACGGGCTGCGGGCCTTGAGCCACCGCTCGTGCATCTCGCTGCGACCGAAGCAGCCGTCGGCTCGCCCGAAGCGCGGTTCTCGCTCGTGCGGTTCGGAATCGGTGCGTACGGGCTCGCGGCATCGGACGCAATGGATGCCGTGGCATTGGGCCTCACGCCCGCGATGACCTTGAGCGCGGCGATCGCGGGCGTCAAGCGCGTACCGGCAGGCGCTGGAGTTTCGTACGGCCTCGACTATCGCACGACCTCCGAGACGTCGCTCGCGCTCGTGCCTCTTGGGTACGCTGACGGAATTCCTCGCCACGCATCTGGGCGCGGTCCCGTCTCGATCAACGGAGTAACGTACCGCGTCGCGGGCCGCGTCGCGATGGACCAATTCGTCGTCGACGTCGGTGATGCGCCTGTGGTTGCCGGCGACCGCGCGGTGATTTTCGGTGACTCGGCAACAGGTGTGCCGTCGGTCGACGATTGGGCGAAAGCCGCTGACACGATCCTGTACGAGATCATCACGCGAATCGGCCCGCGAGTGCAGCGTCGGTACGTTCCGTGATTGTCGACACTCCCGAAGCGATGGCCGAATTGGGTGCATCCCTCGCGCGTGAGTTGCGCGCGGGCGACCTCGTGTTACTCAACGGCGAGCTCGGCGCGGGCAAGACGACCCTCACTCGGGGTATCGGCAAAGCTCTCGGCGTGCGCGGCGCCGTGACGTCGCCCACTTTCGTTTTGGCGCGGACGCACCCGCGCGAAACTGGCGCACCCCTCGTGCACGTTGACGCCTACCGGCTCTCGAGCGCCGTCGAGCTCGACGACCTCGATGTCGACTTCGTATCGTCGATCGTCGTTGTCGAGTGGGGTGCCGGTCTCACCGACGGAATAACGGATGACTGGCTCGAGATCGACATCGAACGCCCTCACGGCGGCGATGCGCAAGCCGAGGTCGAGCCGCGCGTCGTGACGGTCACCGCTCACGGCACACGGTGGAGGGACTGGGTCAATGCTGCTCGCGATTGACACGTCCGCTGGCACGAGTGTTGCGATCGTGGACTCGCCTGCGGGCATCCACGTCGAGCACTCGTCTACGGACACGAGACGCCACGCCGAAGTGATCGGCGACTTGATTCAAGCGTGCCTCGATACCGCGGGGATCGCGGTAACCGACTTGACCGGTGTCGTTGCGGGCATGGGCCCGGGCCCGTTCACGGGTTTGCGCGTGGGGATCGCGGCAGCACGTACCTTTGCGCTCGGCGCGAGCATTCGCGTGCTGCCTGTCGTGAGCCACGACGCGATCGCGTGGGGCGCGACGGGCCCCATTCTCATTGCGACGGACGCGCGCCGCCATGAGGTCTACTGGTCGACCTATTCAGGAGTGGATGCCTCTCGCCTCCCCATTCGCATCGCCGGCCCGTCTCTCGCTAAAGCCGCCGAACTCGAGTTGCCCGTTGGCTACCGCCTCGTCGAGGCGACCGAGGTTTCTGCGGCTGCGCTCGGCTTGGTCGCCGAAGCACTGGAGGCCAACGGCCGCCCCTTCGCGCCGAACACGGCGCTCTACTTGCGCTCTCCAGACGTCACGCTTTCCGCAGGCCCGAAACGGGTTACGTCATGACGTGGCAGTTGAGGCGTGCCGGGCTCGACGACCTCGAGTCGATCATGGCGATCGAGTCGTCTGTATTCGGGTCTGATGCCTGGTCGAGTTCGACGATGCGAGCAGAGTTGGCCGACCGGAATAGCTACTACCTCGTGGCATTTCCACCCGGCGACTCGACGAGGGTTGACGCGTATGCGGGATTGCGCTCGCCGCGCGGTCAGCCGCAAGCCGACATCCAGACGATCGCCGTTGTCGAGTCGGCACGCAGGTCAGGGCTTGGGCGCGTTCTCATGCTTCGACTGATAGAGGAGGCGCGCGATCGCGGAGCGGCCGAGGTGTTTCTCGAAGTGCGCGCCGATAACCCGGGGGCGGGGGCGCTCTACGAGTTGCTCGGTTTTGACCACATTGCGGTGCGGCCGAAGTATTACCAACCCGATGGTGTCGACGCAATCATCATGCGATTGACGATCACTCCACCCCAAGTGAGGCCAGCGTGAGTGTGCTAGTTCTCGGCATCGAGACGAGTTGCGACGAGACCGGCATCGGGATCGTTCGCGGAACGACGTTGCTCGCGAACGTCGTCTCCTCGTCGATGGAGGAGCACGCTCGCTATGGCGGAGTCGTGCCCGAGGTTGCCGCGCGCGCTCACCTCGAGGCGCTCGGCCCAGCGATCGAGCAAGCCCTCGTGACCGCGAACGTGAGCCTCGCCGACCTCGATGCGATTGCCGTTACGAGCGGGCCGGGCCTCGCGGGCGCGCTCATGGTCGGCGTCGGCGCGGCGAAAGCGCTCGCGGTCTCGCTCGGCAAGCCGCTCTACGCCGTCAACCACCTTGTGGGCCACGTGGGAGTCGACGTTCTCGATGGCGACCCCCTCAAGTACCCCACGATCGCGCTCCTCGTCTCGGGAGGGCACACGTCTCTCTTGCTCGTGCGCGACCTCGTCTCCGACGTGGAGTTGCTCGGCGAGACGATCGACGACGCGGCAGGGGAGGCGTTTGACAAGGTTGCGCGCTTGCTCGGGCTCCCCTACCCAGGCGGCCCCGAAATCGACCGAGCGGCGGTCGGGGGCGACCCCAACGCGATCCGCTTTCCGCGAGGCCTGAGCCAGCCCAAAGACATGGAGAAGCACCGCTACGACTTCTCGTTCTCTGGGCTCAAGACCGCGGTCGCTCGTTGGGTCGAACGCGAACGAGATCTAGGTTTAGTCGTACCCGTAGCGGATGTCGCCGCGAGCTTTCGCGAAGCCGTCACCGATGTGCTCCTCACGAAAGCCATCGCCGCGTGCACCGACCTCGGAGTGCCGCGCTTGTTGCTCGGCGGCGGGGTCGTGGCCAACGCTCGAGTGCGTGAAGTGGCAGCGCAGCGGTGTGCGACCTCCGGCATTGAGTTGCGCATTCCACCGCTCAACCTGTGCACAGACAACGGCGCGATGATCGCCGCCCTCGGGGCGCAACTCGTAATGGCGGGGCATGCGGCATCCAGTCTTGGGTTTGGCGCCGACTCGACGATGCCGGTCACGAAGATTCAGGCGTAGTAACACGCCGTAGCGCGCGTTGACACCGTGGTGGGGTGCTGCCACGATGGTGGCGCTACAGGCAACCATTGACGTCTTAGAAGGAGAAAATCATGACGGAATCTACCCCAGCCACGGTTGGCGCACCCGCTGCAAAGTGGAATGTGCTCTCGATCGTTTCGCTCGTGACCTCGATTGTTGGCATCAGCCTCGCAGGGGTCATCACCGGTCACATCGCGCTCGGCCAGATCAAGAAGACGGGCGAGCAGGGCAACGTACTCGCGATCATTGGTCTGATCCTCGGCTACCTCGGTCTCGTCGCGGGAATCATCTTCGGGATCATTTACGTCGCGATTTTCGCGGCCGCCGGAGCTGGCAGCCTCTCGGGCTACTAGTCCACTTGTTCGTGGGCTCGCGCCATTCGGTGCGGGCCCACTTTCGTTAAGCCGAATGAGTTAGGGTCGAAGACATGGCCACATTGGATGACTCAGTTCCCCCCGTTCCCGTGCCGCCCACGGCAGCGAGATCCACCTCCGCCGCGGTCGTTCCGCCGGTAGAGCCGAAGCCCCGCACGCGCAAGGCGGCGGCTGCCGCTGTCGAAGCCGCACCCGCTGCCGTCGCTGCCTCAGGTGCCGCCGCTCCGGCCGTTTCGCCCTACTCGACACCGGCGGCCGCGGCTCCGCAGCCCTACGTTCCCGTGCCGGCAGGGCCTTCGCAAGGGCTGTCGATCGGCTCGATGGTCGCTGGCATCGGCGGCATCGTCCTCGGCGGATTCATCCTTGCGTCGATCGCAGCCGTCGTCATGGGTCACATGGCCCAGAAGCGCCAGCCCTACGCGAAGGCGTTCTGGCTAACGGGACTCATCACGGGGTACATCGGCATCGGGATCGGTCTTATCGTCGCGCTTTTGGTCGTTGTGTGGTTCGTCGCGATTGCGACAATCGCCTCGAACGGGTTCTACAACTACTAGAGCGTCGACGGGTCCGTGTTGGATCCGCAGAGAATCACGGCGACGGTTTCACCTCTCGCTGGCACGTAGGCGCCCGCCGATAGCGCAGAGGACGCGGCCGCCGCGCCGTGCTCGATCACGATTCGCCAGGCATCCCATACGCTTCGTCGCGCCGCGATGATGTCGTCGTCGGATACGAGAAGACTCCGGATGCCTTCGCGTTGAATGACGGTTGCGCCGACCGCGAGAAGTCGATCGACTTTATTCTTGGGAGCCGTCTCGGGCACGATGACCGTTGCAGCAACACCCAATCTCGCTGCCGCGAACGCGTAAGCGAGTCCCGCGTTACCGCCAGAGCCCACGACGATTCCAGCGGCCGTGTCGACCGCACCGCGTTCTTGTGCCGCGAGGATTCGGTTGAATGCCTCGAGCCTTGAAAGTGCCCGTGTGCTGCATGAACTCGCACTTGGGCCACTCATCGCCAGCAAATGCGTCGGCGTCGACATGCATGAGCGGAGTGCGTCGCACCCACGCACTCGTTCGCGCGCGTGCATCCACTGTGTC
This sequence comes from Leifsonia sp., assembly GCA_031421515.1. Lineage (GTDB taxonomy): Bacteria > Actinomycetota > Actinomycetes > Actinomycetales > Microbacteriaceae > Rhodoglobus. The sequence continues at coordinate 1,828 of JANOOQ010000236.1, read as the reverse complement.
CATGGCAGATATCACGAGGACCCTCTAGGTCGATAGAGTTCCGTCGACAGGTAGCGCAAGCCGGAGTCGCACAGAATCGTCGCTATTGTCGCGCCGGAGCCTAGGCGTTCTGCGACTCGCAAGGCCGCAACGACATTTGCGCCCGATGACGTGCCCGCAAAGAGGCCCTCCTCGCGTGCGAGTCGACGGGCCATGCCCATTGCATCATCCGCACTGACCGTGAGGATTTCATTGATCTGGTCTGGCTCCCACAGCGGTGGCACGAAGCCGATTCCGATGCCCTCGATTCGATTCGACCCGGTCGCGCCGCCGGAAAGTACCGCCGATTCGGTTGGTTCGACCGCGATGATTTGCACGTCAGGGTCGTGGGAGCGCAGCGCTCGACCGACGCCGTGAATCGAATGAGCGGTGCCAACCACGTGCACGAATGCGTCGACGTGTCCGTCGGTTTGCGCCCAGATCTCTTCGCCCATCGGCAGGTAGCCCGTGATGGCATCGTGGTTGTTGAGCTGATCACACCACCATGTATCGGGTTGCGCCGCGACCTCGCCCGCCCGCGCAATCATGGCCCTAATCAATGACTCAGTGATCATTCCCCCATCACTCTTCACATCTTCTACGACGGCCCCAAACGCCTGCATGGTTCGTCTCTTCTCTTCGCTGAAGGCATCGGAGAAAACAACGTGCAGGCCGTAGCCAAGAGCGGCGCACGCGAACGCGAGCGATATGCCGGTCGTTCCGGCCGAGTACTCGACGACGGTACCTCCGGGCTTCAGGCGACCATCGCGTACGGCACCCTCGATCGCGGTGCGCGCCATCCGATCCTTCATGCTGCCCGTGGGATTCGCCCACTCGAGCTTTGCGACGATTCGTGCTCCGTTGCGCGGCACAATACGGCGCAATTCAACGAGCGGGGTGTTGCCGATTCCCGCAAACGCACCAGCCGAACCATGCATGTGTCAACCTATTTCGACGCCGGAGTCCCTTCTCGGTATCCTCCTCCCACACCGACGCGTACCGCTAGACCCGCTCAACGAGCAGCGCGCGCCGCTTGCCTTGCACGCGAGTCAAGATGAGCGTTGCGCTCTCGTCGCCCTTGGGGGCCAGTGCGGTGCGGAACTCCGCGGGGTCGATGTCGACGCCCCGCTTCTTGATCTCGAGCGTGCCGATCCCGCGCGCCGCGAGCTCGCGCTTGATCGTGCGTTGGTCAAGCGCGAAGTTTGCCACGACGCGGAAGCACGACGCGAAGGGCGTGGCGGCCGGCGCATCAGACGTGACGTAGGCGATCGAATCGCTCACCATACGGGCGTCGAGTCGGCGCGCCAAGTCGCCGATGAGTCGAGCGCGGATCACGGCGCCGTCGGGCTCGAAGATGTACTCACCGAGAGCGCCGACCTCGGCGTCGTCGCTGTCGGCGCTCGCGCTGAGTTCTGCAGCACCGTGAGCGCCCATGACTAGGGCAGCTCTGCGAATGCCTGGCCGCGCGAGCGCGCCAAACCACAACCCGAGTTCAACGACATCTCGATCGACCGAAACCCATTGCGCTTCCGCGTCGTCGGGGATGAGGTCGCGATCGATTCCGGGTCCGAGCTTTACGCCCGTAGGCAAGCGTTGAGCGAGCCCAAACGCGAAGTCGAGAGATGGGGACCAGTCCGACGGATTCTTCAGCCGCTTCGTCGCATTTCGGCGGGCGGGGTCGAGGTAGACGCCATCCACCCCCGCGAGGTCGACGTCTTCGGCGTCGAGGTTCTCCACTCGAGCGTTTGACCAGGGCGCGAGGTTGAACGCCGCGATGGCGGCAGTCACTTCGTCACGCTCGACCGCCGTG
>JANOOQ010000235.1:0-1500 GCA_031421515.1 Leifsonia sp. | reverse complement strand
CTTTCGGTCAAGTATCCCGGCCGCTTTGGCGAGATGTCATCACCGGATGACTCGTGCCTAATACGTCGCAATACCCACGGTACGAGGTGCTCGCGAGCCCAACCGACGTCTTCGACGCGCGCCTGGCGCCACGAGGTCGGCGGCAATGGCTCGGGTTTGAACGGCTCGAGATCGTTCTCCACGTTGAGCGCCTCGAGCACCATGCGCGAAATCGTGTGGTGTCCGACCGCGGAGAAGTGCAGTCGATCGGGCGCCCACATTCTGGGGTCCGATAGCTCGCGCAGCGCCCACATGTCGGCGACGATCGCGTCATGCCGGTACGCAACCGCGCGCAGATTCTCGTTGTAGATCGCGACCTTTCCGCGCATTCGCCGGAGCACGGGAGTCATGCCGATGTCAGGTCCGTTGAACATCACGACTGTTGCGCCTTTGCTGCTGAGCCGCGCGATCATGTCTTCGAAGCGTTCGGCGATGTCGTCGGGATCGGTCCCAGGACGAATGATGTCGTTGCCCCCAGCAGAGACGCTAATGAGGTCTGGATTGAGTTCGAGCGCTGCATCCAATTGCTCATCACAAATCTGTTGCAGCACGCGCCCGCGAATCGCGAGATTTGCGTAAGCGAAGTCGTCAGCGCCCGCACTGAGAACTTCGGCGACTCGATCGGCCCAGCCACGATGGCCACCGGGACTGCTGGGTTCGGGGTCACCGATTCCTTCGGTGAAGGAGTCGCCGATCGCGACATACCTAGTCCACGGGTGTAGCTGGGTCATGCCTCTAGCTTCACTCACATCCTATTTGTCTGACAAGCCGAGCCGCGGCGCGCCGCGCTTGTACCCCGAATTGGTGCCACACTGGGATTGGCCTTGAAACTCGAGGCCACTGCACGACGATCGACATGGAGGTCGACATGGGAATCATTGGTTGGATTATTCTCGGACTAGCCGCCGGGGCAATCGCAAAGGCGATTCTGCCAGGCACCCAAGGTGGCGGATGGCTCATCACTCTCGTTTTGGGCGTGGTTGGTGCACTGCTCGGCGGATTCATCGGTGGATTGCTCTTCAACGTCGACCTCGGCGGCTTCTTCGACATTCGCACGGGGTTGCTCGCGATCGGTGGCGCGATTCTCGTGCTGCTAATTTATGGCCTCATGACTAGGCGCAAGGCCTAGCTAGCCTTCAACGAGAGCGGATGCTGCGGCACCCGCTCTCGTTGTGCTTTAAGCCCCGCTTTCTATACGTGCCGTCAGCGGCTGGTGGAATGATGACTGCATGGGCAAGCAAGACGGACGTGATCGTCAAGTCACCGCCGGCCCCATCGACGACTCGACGGCCACGATCCTCCATGTCGATATGGACGCGTTCTTCGCGTCGGTAGAACTGCTCGATCACCCCGAACTCGTCGGCAAGCCCGTGATCGTCGGACACAGGTCATCCCGATCCATCGTCACGGCCGCGACCTATGAGGCGCGCAAGTTCGGCGTGAACTCCGCGCTTCCCATGG
>JANOOQ010000234.1:0-1746 GCA_031421515.1 Leifsonia sp. | reverse complement strand
GCCAGCGCGTGGGAATTGCTCGCGCGCTCGCTCTCACGCCCGAATTGCTCGTCGCGGACGAGCCCACGAGCGCGCTCGATGTCTCGGTTCAAGCGCGATTCCTCGACCTGCTGCAAGAACTCCAGGAGCAATTGCAATTCGCGTGCCTCTTCGTGAGTCACGACCTCGCGGTCGTCGATATCCTCGCGCACAGGATTGCAGTCATGCATCGCGGTAGACTAGTGGAGCAGGGCACGAGAGACGAGATCCTGCGACACCCCAAAGACCCTTACACCCAGCGTCTTATCGCTGCCGTGCCGCTGCCTGATCCAATTGCGCAGCGCGAGCGGCGAGAGAACCGCTCAGCCTCCAAGGCCTCGAAAGGCCTCAACTAGAAGGAACATGCTATGGCAATCGCCACACGCTCAGACTTGCGCAACGTGGCGATTGTCGCTCACGTCGACCATGGCAAGACGACCCTTGTTGACGCGATGCTTCGCCAGACGAACTCGTTCGCGGAGCACGCTCACCTCGAAGAGCGCGCCATGGACTCGAACGACCTCGAGCGCGAGAAGGGCATCACGATTCTCGCCAAAAACACGGCGATTTCGTACAAGGGCTTGCACGCTACGGACGGTCCCATCACGATCAACGTGATCGACACGCCGGGCCACGCCGACTTCGGCGGAGAGGTCGAGCGAGGCCTCTCAATGGTCGACGGTGTTGTTCTGCTTGTTGACGCGAGTGAGGGACCGCTGCCGCAAACGCGCTTCGTGTTGCGCAAGGCTCTCGAGGCCAAGCTGCCCGTCGTGCTTCTCGTCAACAAGACCGACCGACCGGATGCCCGCATCGACGAAGTCGTCTCCGAAAGCCAAGACCTGCTCCTCGGTCTCGCGAGCGACATGCACGATGACTTTCCTGACCTCGACCTCGACGCCGTGCTCGATGTTCCCGTCGTCTACGCTTCTGGCCGCAATGGTGCCGCAAGCTGGAACAAGCCCGAGAACGGTTCGCTGCCAGACAACGACGACCTCGAGCCGCTCTTCGACGCGATCATCAAGCACATTCCCGCGCCGACGTACGACGACGAGCATCCACTTCAAGCCCACGTCACGAACCTCGACGCGAGCCCGTTCCTTGGTCGCCTCGCGCTCTTGCGGGTCTTCAACGGCACGATCAAGAAGGGCCAGACTGTCGCGTGGGTCAAGTACGACGGGAGCGTTCACAACGTTCGCGTCACCGAGCTGCTCATTACGAAGGCTCTCGACCGCTTCCCGACCGACTCTGCTGGCCCCGGCGACATTGTTGCGGTAGCCGGCTTCGAAGACATCACGATCGGTGAGACTCTCGCGGATCCTGAAGACGTTCGCCCCCTCCCGACTATCAAAGTCGATGACCCCGCGATTTCGATGACGATCGGCACCAACACGAGTCCGCTCATCGGCAAAGTCAAGGGCCACAAACTCACGGCCCGAATGGTCAAAGACCGCCTCGACCGCGAGCTCGTCGGAAACGTTTCGATCAAGCTCCTCGACATCGGTCGCCCCGATGCGTGGGAAGTACAGGGTCGTGGCGAACTCGCTCTCGCGATCCTTGTCGAGCAAATGCGCCGAGAAGGTTTTGAGCTCACGGTCGGCAATCCGCAGGTGGTTACCCGACGCGTCGACGGCAAGATTCACGAGCCGTTCGAGCACCTCACGATCGACGCTCCGGAGGAGCACCTCGGCGCCATCACCCAGCTGCTCGCCGCGCGCAAGGGGCGCATGG
>JANOOQ010000233.1:0-6033 GCA_031421515.1 Leifsonia sp. | reverse complement strand
CCATGCTCGAACTGGCCACCATGAACACCCCGATCGACACCATCGAGGAGGTGAACCTGATCCCCGAACTCACCGCCGCCTAGACTAAATTCACTGACCTGCACGAAGACCGGAAATTACACCACTCAGCGGGACGTGACCTTCGGGCATCAGCTCGAGTGAAATCAGCGGCTCTTGGCACTTGCTAGCGTTGCCTAATGACTACGCCCGATATTGAAGCCACCACCGGGTTAAGTCGCCGCGAGACCATTGCCTGGCGCAACTCAATCTTCGTGCTGTTCCTGGTCGCCGGCATCGTCCTTGCGAGTTGGGTTTCGCGGTTACCCGCGGTGCGCGACTCCCTCGGAATCCGTGTCGATCAGGTGGGCATCCTGCTGCTCGCCATGGCGATTGGTTCCATTGCCGGCTTGACCTTTTCGAGCCACATCATCGCTCGCTTGGGCGCTCGCCGAACAATGGTCGCGGGCTACTTCGTCATTGCAGTCGGAATTGCCGCGGCTGGGGTGGGCGCAAGCATCTCGAACTTCGCGTTGACGTTCGGTGGCCTCGTATTTACCGGCGCAGCAATGGGCATCTCGGATGTCTCGATCAATGTGTCGGGCGCGGCAAACGAGCGAAGCCTCGGCAAGTCGATCATGCCGATCTTTCATGCCTTCTTCAGCATCGGCACGATGCTCGGAGCAGCGGTGGGAGTGCTCGCCGAAGCGGCTGGCGTGCCGATCGTGCTTCACCTCGGGGTAATTGCGGTGATCACTGCCACCTCGACGATTGCCGTTCGGTTCGCACAATCCGAGCACGTCATCGAGCCCGGCGGAGAAGCAGTGCCCCACGACGACCACTCGAAGACGTGGCGGGGTCGCATGAGCATTTGGCGCGATCCGCGCACTCTGCTTATTGGGGTACTCGTGCTCGCTGCCGCGTTCGCAGAGGGCTCGGCGAACGACTGGGTCGCGCTCGCGATGGTCGACTCGCACGGTGCGAGTAATGCGTCCGGGGCCCTCGTCTTCGGCGTCTTCGTGACCGCGATGACGATTGGTCGTTTGGGCGGCGTCTTCTTGCTCGACAGATTCGGTCGAGTTGTTGTCTTGCGCGCCTCCTTCATTCTTGCTGCACTCGGTCTCGTCGTCTTCATTTTCGTTCCCGACCCGGTCATCGCCGCTTCTGGCGTCGTCGCGTGGGGACTCGGTTCGGCTCTCGGATTCCCCGTGGGAATGTCCGCCGCGGCAGACGACCCCAAGACCGCCGCGGCTCGCGTGAGCGCCGTCGCGACGATCGGCTACTTCGCGTTCCTCGTCGGGCCGCCTCTCATCGGCTACCTCGGCCAGCAAGTCGGCCTGTTGAGTGCGCTGCTCGTCGTGCTCGGACTGTGTGCGATCGGTGCGATCGGTGCGGGAGCCGCAAAGGAACCGAGTCGCGTGTGAGGCTCGTCGTCGCGCGCTGTTCGGTCGACTACGCCGGGCGGTTGAGCGCACACCTCCCACTCGCGACGCGCTTGCTTGTCGTCAAGGCCGACGGAAGCGTGCTCGTGCACTCCGACTCGCTCTCATACAAACCGTTGAACTGGATGAGCCCGCCGTGCACGATCGCCGTACTCGAGCCCGAAGCCGAACAGCTCGATGCCGGCGTCGTCCAGCTCTGGAAAGTCGCGCAAGCTAAGACGGCCGATCTGCTCGTGATCTCGATCCACGAAGTACTCCACGACTCGCAGCACGAACTCGGCATCGATCCGGGCCTCCAGAAAGACGGCGTCGAAGCGCACTTGCAAAAGCTCCTGGCCGAGCACATCGAACTCGCGGGTGATGGCTACCGGCTCGTGCGCCGCGAATACATGACGGCAATCGGTCCCGTCGATATTTTGGCGACGGATGCCGCGGGCGCGAGCATCGCGATCGAGATCAAGCGACGCGGCGACATCGACGGCGTCGAACAGCTCTCCCGCTACCTCGAACTCATGAACCGCGACCCGCATTTGGCTCCCGTGACGGGCGTCTTTGCGGCTCAAGAGATCAAACCGCAAGCGCGCACGCTCGCCGAGGATCGGGGCATCCGCTGCCTCCTGCTCGACTACGACGCAATGCGCGGGCTCGATGACGGGCACTCGCGCCTATTCTGAGGGAGTGAGCAAACCCGACTGGACGTGCATCCTCTTCGATCTCGATGGAACGATCGCGGACTCCGCCCCGGGAATCACGGCATCGCTCGGCTATATGTTTCGCGAGCTCGGGCTGCCCGTGCCGACCGATGCCGATTTGCGGTTGTGGGTTGGCCCGCCGATTCTTGACTCGTTTCGGGACCTCGCCGGCATGAGCCCCGAGATGTCAGCGCAAGCGCTCGCGATCTATCGGGAGCACTACTTGGAGCACGCGGGCACGGGGAGCCCGATCTTCCCGGGGATTCCCGGTGTGCTGCGTTCGATTCACGACGCGGGCATTCCGCTCGCCCTGGCTACGTCGAAGCCCGAGTTTCCGGCATCCATCATCCTCGACCACGGCAACCTCACGTCGCACTTTCGCGTGATCTCGGGCTCATCGATCGACGAGATTCGCAGTGCGAAAAAGGACGTCATTGCCGAAGCGATTACCCGGTTCCACATGATCGGAGTCGACACGAGTCGCGCGGTCATGGTGGGCGACCGCGACTACGACGTCGAGGGGGCGGCCGCGCATGGCATCCCGACGATCTACGTGGACTGGGGCTACGGCGAACCGGGCGAAGAGGCCGGTTCGATCGCGGTCGTGTCTGCGGCCGAGGAGTTGTACCCGCTGCTTTTGGGGTGAGCGGATGCCCGGCCAGGGCACTACCTCGCGAGCCGTTCCACCACTGAACCATAAAGCCGAGGTAGCGCGGCTGCGGCGGGAACGATGCCGCGCCGCAACGGAGAATTGGCCGCGCGCACGAGCCCCGTGGTGAGCACTCGAAAGTCGCGCGTAACTCGACTCCACTCCCGCTCGTACCTCGCGGGTGTATCGGCAGCCACGGCAGCGACGGCGACGCGAGCTTGCTCGAACCCCAGTCGCAAGCCTTCGCCCGTGATCGCGTCGACGTATCCCGCGGCGTCGCCCACGAGCAGCACTCGACCGGAGTGCCGAGCCCGAGCGCGCTGCTGCAGCGGGCCGGCGCCTCGCAAGTCGCTCGCAAATGCGTGCCCCTTGAGGCGACCCGCTAGCTCCGGAATGACCGCGAGTGCGTCGTCAAACGAGGTGTGGGTGGGGCCGAGCACGGCGATCCCGACGGTGTCGGGGGCGACGGGCGTGACATAGACCTCGGCGTGGCGTGTCCAGTGCACTTCGATGAGGTCTGTCCACGGTGCGACCGCGTAGTGGCGGCGAAGCCCGTATCGTCGCATACCTCGCGCTGGTTGCTCGAGCTGGGCTAGCCGGCGCACGGTCGAGTGGAGTCCGTCGCATCCCAACAGATACCGGGCGTGAATGCCGGCCGCGGTAACACTGTCCTGATCCTGGTGAAGTGCGTCAACCCGCTCGTGCGCGCGGTGCACGCCCAGTTCATCGGCGCGCGCGGCAAGCGCTGCGTGTAACTCTGTGCGGCGCACTCCTCTGCCGACGCCCGAGCGAAAGTGATGGTCGGCTCGCCGAGTTGCGTCTTGGTAGCTCACGCCGCGCAGGGGCATCCCCTCAGGGTCGACGCCGAGCCGGTTCAGCAGGGGGATCGCGCCGGGCATGAGCCCCTCGCCACAGGCCTTGTCGATCACGCCGTCGCGCGATTCGACGACGGCAACGCTGAGACCCGCGAGCCTTGCCTCGATCGCAGCGGCAAGCCCGACCGGCCCCCCACCAACCACGAGCACGTCGACGTCTGCCGTCACACGAGCTCCCGCAGCGCCTTGTCTTCGGTGGGAATTCTGAAGCCGAGCAGAAGTACGGCGTTGAGCACGGTGAAGGCGATCGCCGTGATCCACGCCGAATGTACGAGCGGCAAGGCGATTCCCTCGACGGCGACAATCACATAGTTAGGGTGCGTAAACCAGCGATATGGGCCTCGCGCGATAACTCGCGTTGCGCCGGGAACAACGATCACTCGCGTGTTCCATTGGCTCCCGAGCGAACGGATAATCCAGTACCGACCCCCTTGGCAGGCAATGGCGATCGCGAGCATCGGCCAGCCCAGGAGGGGGATGAACGGCCGGCCAAACAGTGCGACCTCGGCGATGCATCCGACGAGGAGTCCCGTGTGAAGGGCGACCATCCACGGAAAGTGGCGGCGGCCGTATTCAACACCGCCGCGTGTAAATGCGTCGGCGGCATTTCGTTTCGATACAAACAGCTCGAAGATTCGCTCCGCTCCCGTCGCGAGCACGAACGCGACGTACAGGGCGACGCTCACGACCACTCCAGCAGCACGAACTCTGCGGCAACTCCGGGGCCAAGTGCGAACAGCAATCCCGAACTCGCGGGCTCAGGGTGACTCGCGATCGTGTCTGCAAGCACGTGCAAGACGGCCGCCGACGACAAATTGCCAACGCGATCGAGGGATGCCCAGCTCAACTCGAACGCTTCCGCAGGCACGTCGAGCGATCGCGCGAAAGCCTCAAGCACGCGCGGGCCGCCCGGATGAGCCACCCACGTACCGACATCGGCAACTGCCATCCCGTTGTCTGCCAAGAACTGTTCGACCTCCGCTGGGAAGTGCCGCTCGATAACGTCGGCCACGCCCGCCGTGAGCACAATCTCGAATCCGGAGCCCCCCACGTTCCAACCGATCACTTCGGTCGTGTCTGGGTAGAACGAACTGCGAGTGTCCACGATGCGAGGCCCGGTCTGGGCGCGATCCTCGCCGACGAGTACTACGGCCGCAGCACCATCGCCGAAGAGACCCGTCGCGACGAAGTTGGCCATGGTCTCGTCATCCCGTTGCAGAGTGAGCGAGCACAGTTCGACACTCAACAGCACGCCAACCTGATCGGGATGCCCGATCAAATAGTCGTGCACGCGTGCGAGCCCAGCGGCTCCTCCCACGCAGCCGAGGCCGAACGACGGCAACCGTTTCACGTCGGGCCGCAACCCGAGGCGCGATACGAGCAGCGCATCCACGGATGGCGCGGAAATTCCCGTCACCGACGTGAAGATGATGAAGTCGACATCAGGCGGTTCGAGCCCCGCGTCTGCGAGAGCCGTGCGCAACGCTCGTTCGCAGAGGTCAGTCGCAACCTCGATGAAGATGTCGTTCGACTGCCGGAATGTGCCGAGATCGCGGTAGCGCTCGATGGGCAGTGCCGTGTGTCTCGTTGCGATTCCGGATGCTGCGTGCATTCGTTCGAGCACGGCCCGCCGCGCTGGCGCGGCCGAGATGAGCGGCGCGAGTTCAGCCGTGATCTCGGCCTGGCTGTAGACAAACGCCGGGAGAACAGGGGCGACCGCCGCAATGCGGGACATTTTCTGAAACTAGCACGCTGCGGCTCCGTGCCACCGCCCGGCGACGCGGTGCTTGCGCGCAAGGAGACGATCCAATCGCCGGAAATCTTGCGCGAGGATCAGGTGCCATGCCCAGATCGGAAGCCATCCAGCCTGCCACCGCAAGGAGTCACTCAACACTCCCATGTAATCGGCGCGGATGTGCGTCCCGCTGTCTGACTCTTCGCACGCGTATTCGACGCGCGCGTTCCACGGCGCCGTTGAACGCCACACCACGCGCCGGTTGTGGTCAATGAGTTCGAGAGAGTCCACGAAGTGAATTCGGAATGGGCCGATGCGGTCGGTAGCCCTCCACCGCGCTCCGACTTGAGGTGGACCGGCGTCGATCTTCTCGCGGTATTCGACTGCCGGCGCGAAGTCGTGCCATTTCGTCGGGTCAGCAAGATAGGGGAACACCGCGTCGATCCGGTGGTTGATGGTTGCATCCACGACGATGCGGCGCTCCCAGCGATGCTCGGTGCTTGTATCCACAAGTGAGAGCGTAGAGCAGCGTTTGCGCCGCGAGCAAGACTCTCGTCGCGCGGTTTAGCGCCCCTGTGATCTCTGTGCCGTCGGTGTTAAGATGTTGCTGTATCGATGGTCCGTCTAGAGAGCGGGGTATTCG
>JANOOQ010000232.1:0-4231 GCA_031421515.1 Leifsonia sp. | reverse complement strand
GCTCAAGGTCGCCCGCACGCGCGAAGAGATCCCGGAGCTGTTCGATTCAGCGACGCGCGAAGCGGTAGCCGCTTTTGGTCGCGGCGAGTGCTTCGTCGAGAAGTATCTAGATCAGCCGCGACACGTCGAGACTCAGTGTCTCGCGGATGCTCAGGGCAATGTCGTCGTGATCTCGACGCGCGACTGCTCACTGCAGCGTCGCCACCAGAAGCTCGTCGAGGAAGCTCCGGCGCCGTTCCTCACGGACGAGCAGAATGCACAACTCTATGAATCGTCGAAAGCGATTCTGCGCGAGGTCGGATACGTCGGAGCCGGCACGTGTGAGTTTCTCGTTGCAAAGGACGGCACCATCTCGTTCCTCGAGGTCAACACGAGGCTTCAAGTCGAGCATCCCGTCTCCGAAGAAGTCACCGGCATCGATCTCGTTCGCGAGCAATTCCGCATCGCAGCGGGGGGAACGATCGACTACGCCGACCCCGTTGCTCAAGGTCACTCGTTTGAGTTCCGCATCAACGGTGAGGACCCAGGACTGAACTTCATGCCCTCCCCCGGCCCCGTTAACGCGCTGCGCTTCCCCGGCGGCCCCGGAGTGCGCGTCGACAGCGGTGTCACGACCGGTGACGTCATCAGCGGCGCGTTCGACTCGCTGCTTGCAAAGCTCATCGTTACGGGTACGAGCCGCGAGGATGCACTCGAGCGCTCACGCCGGGCACTCGACGAATTCGAAGTCGCCGGCCTACCGACGGTCTTGCCCTTCCACCGCAAGATCGTGCGAGACCCTGCATTCACGTCTTCGCCCTTCAGCATCTACACGCTCTGGATCGAAACCGAGTTCGTCAACGACATCGAGCCGTGGAGCGGTTCACTCCCCGACGGCTCGGCTCCGCCCGCTCGCCACAACGTCATCGTTGAGGTCGACGGCAAGCGCGTCGAGGTGTCTCTGCCCACGAAGCTCGTGCCGTCGTCGGGTGGCGGAACCGCCTTGGCCGCTCCACCGCGGCGCCGCGCATCCTCTTCGGTAAGTACCGTCACGGGCGACTCGGTCAAGGCGCCCATGCAAGCCACGATCGTCAAGCTCGCGATTGCCGAAGGCGATGTCGTCGTCAAGGGTGACCTTCTGCTCGTGCTCGAGGCCATGAAAATGGAGCAACCGCTCATGGCTCACCGCGACGGAACCGTCACGGGAGTCAACGCGAGCGTCGGCGCAACCGTGTCATCCGGTCACGTGCTCATGAGCATTAGCGACTGAGCCTCAACCCCTAGTTGACGATGTGCATCGCGCGAGCGGCATCCGTGATGCTGCCCGTGAGTGACGGGTAGACCGAGAACGCGCGCGCGAGCTGATCGACCGTGAGGCGGTGTTCGATCGCGAGCGACACCGGCAGGATCAGCTCCGAGGCGTGCGGGGCGACGATCACTCCACCGATGACTGTTCCGGAACGGGTGCTCGTGAATAGCTTCACAAAGCCGTCTTTGATGCCCATCATCTTCGCCCTCGGGTTCGACGCGAGCGGAAGCTTGTAGATGAGGCCGGTCGTAAGACCGTCCTCGATTTGTTTTTGTGACCAGCCGACAGTGGCGATCTCGGGCTGAGTAAAGATGTTTGACGTGACGTTGCGTAACTCCGTGGGGTCAACCGCGTCGCCCATGGCATGGAAGACCGCGGTGCGCCCTTGCATCGCGGCGACGGATGCGAGCGGCAAGAAGTCCGAGCAGTCACCCGCAGCGTAGATCGAGGGCATCGAGGTGCGAGCAACCCGGTTGACGCGAATGTGGCCCGACTCCGTGAGCTGCACTCCTGCCTCGGTGAGGCCGATGTTCTCGGTGTTCGGGATAGAGCCCACGGCCATGAGGCAGTGGCTGCCTTCGACCTTTCGGCCATCCTCGAGCGTCGCGATGACGCCCGACTTCGTCGCCTTGACGGATTGGGCACGTGACTTCGAGAGCACGGTCATCCCGTTGCGCTTAAAGACGTCTTCGATCACGCGGGCCGCGTCGGCATCTTCGCCCGGGAGCACTTGGTCGCGGCTCGAGATGAGCGTCACTTGCGAGCCGAGCGCACGGTAGGCCGACGCGAACTCGGCACCCGTGACTCCCGAGCCCACGACGATGAGGTGCTCGGGGGTCTCGTCGAGCGAGTAGAGCTGAGTCCACGTGAGGATGCGCTCACCGTCGGGCATCGCCGTCGGGAGCATGCGCGGCCGGGCGCCTACCGAAACGACGAGGGTGTCTGCATCCACTTCGTCGAAATCGGTGCCGGCCTTGCCTTTGCCTGTCGAGACGACGAGGCGTTGGGGTCCATCGAGACGGCCCTCACCGTGGATGATGCGCACGCCTGCCTTGATGAGCTGTGACTTCATGTCTTCGGACTGTTGCCGCGCGAGTCTCAAGAGTCGGGCGTTGACGGCCGCGAGATTGACTGTAACGTCCGGGCGAACCGCGCGACCCGAGTCCGAGCGCGCAAAGAACTGGACGCCCAATTCGGCGGCTTCGCGCACGGCGTTGGTCGCTTCAGCGGTCGCGATGAGGGTCTTTGACGGCACGACGTCTGTGAGCACTGCCGAGCCGCCGACACCCTCGCGCTCAACGAGCGTTACTTCTGCGCCGAGTTGAGCCCCCGCAAGTGCCGCCTCATAACCGCCAGGACCTCCACCGAGGATCGCGATGCGTTGGGTCCGCTCGAATTCGTAGGCCATGCGTCGATTCTCGCAGAACTAGAGTGGTGAGATGTCGACGCTGACCTCCACGAATCCCCTCGACGACGCATCCGTCGATCCATTTGAAATCGCTCGCATCGCAGCGGCCGAGATCGCCGACCGCGCGGGAGTTGAGAAACACGACATCGCGCTAACTCTGGGAAGCGGATGGGCGAAAGCCGCCGACCTCATCGGCGAGACCACGGCAACCATACCCGCGTTCGAGATCACGGGTTTCTCGAAGCCCGCGCTCGAGGGCCACGTAGGAACACTTCGGTCGGTCTTGCTCCCCGGCGGAAAGCGCGCGCTCGTCATCGGCGCACGCACGCACTACTACGAAGGTCACGGAGTGCGCCGCGTAGTTCACTCGGTGCGCACGGCCGCCGCGACTGGCGCTACGACGATGATTCTCACGAGCGGCGCTGGCGGTATCCGCGAGACGTGGAAGCCCGGCACGCCCGTGCTCATTAGCGACCACATCAACCTCACCGCAGAGTCGCCCATCGAGGCTGCGACCTTCGTCGACCTCACAGACCTTTACAGTGCGCGGTTGCGTGACATTGCGCGCTCGGTCGATCCCGGGCTCGACGAGGGCGTTTACTGCCAGTTTCGGGGCCCAAACTACGAGACGCCGGCCGAGGTTCAGATGGCAAAGACTTTCGGGGGGCACATCGTAGGCATGTCCACTGCCCTCGAGGCAATCGCGGCCCGTCAATCGGGCATGGAGGTGCTCGGCATGTCGCTCATCACCAACCTCGCGGCGGGCATCCAGTCGACACCGCTAAGTCACGAAGAAGTGATCCAGGCGGGCAAGGACGCCGAGTCGAAGATCAGCGCATTGCTCGCTCAGATTGTGGCCAAGCTGTGAGCGAAATTCTTGAGCTTGCCAAATTGTGGCGCAATCAGGATCCGGATGACACGACTCGAGCCGAGCTCGACGCCCTTATCGACGCCGCCGAGGCCGGCCAACCCGAGCAACTCGAAGCCCGCTTCGCGACGCGACTGGAATTCGGCACAGCCGGCTTACGCGGCGAGCTGGGCGCCGGGCCCGCGCGCATGAACCGCGTGCTCGTCACGCAAACTGCTGCAGGACTCGCCGCCTACCTGCTCGCGCACGAGCCGAGCCCGAGCATCGTCATCGGCTATGACGGGCGCACCAACTCCGAAGTGTTCGCTCGCGACACCGCCGTGATCATGGCGGGCGCTGGCGTTCGAACGATCCTGTTGCCGCGGCACTTGCCAACCCCCGTGCTCGCTTTCGCGGTGCGGCACTTCGACGCGAGTGCGGGCGTCATGGTCACCGCCTCCCACAACCCCGCGCGCGACAACGGGTACAAAGTGTATCTCGGCGGGCTCGACCACGGATCGCAAATCGTTCCCCCTACCGATGCTGAGATCGCGGCATCCATCGCCCTCATCGCGCACGGCTCAATTACGGATCTGCCGCGCTCTACAGACTTCATCGTCGCCGACGACGCCGTAGTCGACGAGTACGTGCGCCGAACCGCGACACTCGGCAACGTGCCCGCGCCCAT
>JANOOQ010000231.1:0-3267 GCA_031421515.1 Leifsonia sp. | reverse complement strand
ACACGACGCTAAGTGAACTGCTTCCACCGAATTATCTCGGGATATCAAAGCAGCACGGCACCGCGTAATCGTCGGTTACCGCGGGCCGCCAAACACCTTGTCGGTCAGAGCTTGAACATCGCGGTCGAGATTGTCGATGCGCACGTTGACGGTGTCGAACCGAGCGCCGACCGTCTCGAATCGCGCATCAACCGCGTCAAACCGAGAGTCGACAGCATCGAACCTCGCGTTCATCTCAGTGCGCAAACCGCCGATCTCGCTGCGCATCTCAGTGCGCAAACTACCGACCTGCACAGTGATCGTCCGGGTCGTAATCGTCAGGGTGGCAGTCAGAAAACCTAGAAGAATTCCCAACGCTGCCCAGACTTGCGGTTCGGTCAATTCGATCACCCCTTCAGTGTGCCTCTCGCGATATCTAAAACCTAGCGACGCGCTCGAGTGAATTGTGGCGACTAACAATTCTGGGGACAACAAATAAGCGACGCGTCGGTTACGGAGTTGTCGCTAGCTCTTGGCGAGGAACGCTTCCGTCGTCTCGTCCAGTCGGCGCGCAATTGCCGCACGAAGTGCCTCGTGGTTTTCGAGTTGCGGGTCATCGGCGAGCACGCTCATGGCTAGCTCGCGTGCATCCGCTATGAGATCGCCGTCTTTCGCGACGCGAAGCAGCCTCAAGCTCGATCGACCGCCCGATTGCCCGCTCCCGAGCACGTCACCTTCTTGACGCAACTCGAGGTCGATGTTTGCGAGTTCGAATCCATCGAGAGTGGATGCCACGGCCTCAACTCTCTCGCGAGCGAGCGTCTCAGCCTCTGCTCCCGTCACGAACAAGCAGATCCCGGGAACGCCCCCGCGCCCGATTCGCCCTCGCAATTGGTGCAGTTGGGACACCCCAAACCGATCGGCATCGAGCACGACCATCGCGGAAGCGTTGGGCACGTCGACCCCGACCTCGATGACCGTCGTCGCGACGAGCACATCGATCTCCCCCGCCGCGAACGCGCGCATGATGGCGTCTTTCTCGTCGCTCGCCATGCGTCCGTGGAGCGCTTCGATACGGCGGCCCGCGAGCTCGGGGTTGGCGGCAAGTTGCGCTAGTACTTCTGTAACGTTTGCGATCGAGCCCTCCGCGGGCGTGACTCCCGGTTCAGTGACTGTCGCGTCGATTGCGGCACAAACGACGAACGCCTGGCGGCCTTGAGCCAGTTCTTCTGCGACGCGCTGCCAGACGCGAGGCATCCACCCGGGCTTCTCGGCTAGCGGAACAACGTGACTCTCGATGGGTTGCCGACCCGAAGGCAGCTCCGCGATCGACGAAATGTCGAGGTCACCAAAGACCGTCATCGCGACGGTTCGCGGAATGGGTGTTGCGGTAAGCACGAGCACATGCGGAGGCTGTGCGCCCTTGAGACGTAAGGCTTCGCGCTGGTCGACTCCGAACCGATGTTGCTCATCGACGACGACGAGGCCGAGATCGTAGAAGCCGACGTTGTCACTCAAGAGTGCGTGCGTTCCGACGACGATCGTCGCCGACCCCGAGACCGCGCCGAGCAACGCCTTCTTGCGCTCGGCCGTCGGCAGCTGGCCCGTCAGGAGAGTCGGTCGCAAGCGCGCAGCGAGATCAGGACCGAGCACCTTGACGATCGACCTCAAGTGTTGATGAGCGAGTACTTCGGTTGGGGCGAGCAACGCCGATTGGCCTCCGGATTGCGCGACCGCGAGCATCGCGCGCAGCGCGACGAGAGTCTTGCCCGAACCAACCTCGCCTTGAACCAAACGGTTCATGGGCACGGATGCCCCGAGGTCGGCCGTGATCTCGTGGCCGACAGCTACCTGATCTCCCGTGAGGGTGAAAGGCAGCGTTGCGTCAAACCCCTCGAGGATCGCACCCGCCGCTCGAGCTGTAGCCGCGGTCTCGCGCAACTTTTGCCGCTGTTGCAGCAGCGCGGCTTGCAAAACGAATGCCTCCTGGAAGGCGAGCGCCTTGCGAGCGCCTCCCCAGTCCGAGTCGACCGTCGGGCGGTGCACGAGTTCGAGCGCGCGCGAAAACGACACGAGCTTGCGAGCCGTACGCACGCCTTCGGGAACCGGATCGTCGAGCGGAGGCAAAGTGTCGAGCACGATCGCAATGGCTTTCTGCAATTGCCAGCTCGCAACCGTCGAGGTCGCCGGGTAGATCGGAATGGGCAGTTCGGCCCACGCTTTCGCCTGTGCGGGGTCGGCGTCTTCTTCGAAAAGTTCGTAGTCAGGATGCGCAAGCTGAAGCGTTCCGCGATAGTCGCCGACCTTGCCCGCGAAGATGCCACGCACACCCGGTCGAAGCTCGTTCGCGCGCCACGCCTGATTGAAGAACGTGAGCTTGAGGATGCCCTTTCCATCGCTAATCGTCACCTCAAGAATCGACCCCTTGCGCGCTTGCATCGAGCGAGTGCGCACCTCGAGCACCTCGGCAACAATCGTGACGTTCTCGTCAAGCGGGAGGTGCGTGAGCGCCGTGAGTTCGCCGCGTCGCGCGTACCTGCGGGGATAGTGGCTGAGCAAGTCGCCCACCGTCGCCAACCCAAGGCTCTTCTCGAACGCGCCGGCGGTGCGGCCACCGAGCACTGCGCTGAGCTTCTGATCGAGGGGGGATGCCACGATTCGAGGGTACCCGTGACGACTGGCCACCGTGCCGTGCCACTATTGCTAGACGCACGACATGGGGGAGCCGAGTTGCAAGACACGACAAAGAAACAAACCGCGACTCGCGCACCGAGCCCGATCTTTCTCGGGATTCTTGCGGTAACCATCGGTTCCGGGTTTGCGCTCTTCTACCGGGTAGGCAACGAGGGCATCGTCGCGTTCGTCTTTGTGACTTTCGCGTGGATCGTCACGCTGTGTCTTCACGAGTTCGCCCACGCGTTTGTCGCGTATCGCAATGGAGACGAGTCCGTTCTCTACCGTGGATACCTCACGCTCGATCCGCTGCGCTACACGCACGTTGTATACAGCCTCGTTCTACCGATCGTGTTTCTCATTCTCGGTGGAATCGGGCTGCCGGGCGGCGCCGTATTCATTGACCGGTCCGCCTTGCGGTCACGTTTCGCGCACACCGCGGTGTCTGCAGCCGGACCTTTGACGAACGTCGCGGTCTCGCTGCTGCTCGCGCTGGCTATCGCTTTTCGCACCGACAACCGCGGATTCTGGGCGGCACTTGCCTTCTTGCTGTTCTTGCAAGTAACGGCCGCCGTGCTCAATCTGCTTCCGATTCCCGGCCTCGACGGCTGGGGA
>JANOOQ010000230.1:0-4369 GCA_031421515.1 Leifsonia sp. | reverse complement strand
CTCGCAGACAACGCTTTGCGCGCGATCACGACCGACGGCACGGTGCACGACGACGTGTTCGTCGTGGGGGATGTCGCTCGGTTTCCCAACCCCATGTTCGACGCGGTGCCCAGGCGCGTGGAGCACTGGAACATCCCGACCGACACGGGCAAGCGTGCGGGAGCCGTCATCGCCGCGGCTTACGACGCGCGACTCGCCGAAGTCGTCGCGACACCGTTCGCGCCCATGCCCTCGTTTTGGTCTAACCAGTTCGACATCAAGATTCAGGCGTACGGCCTTCCCGGGCTCGCCGACGAGGTGCGAGTCGTCGAGGGAGCTCTCGACGGTGACGTCGCGATTGGTTACTTTCTCGCGGGCAAGCTTGTCGGCATCGTCGGGGTCGGACTCAAGGCCGCTCTGCTGCCGTATCGGCAACAGATCGCCGAAGGCCCATAAGCTGGGCGCATGTCTCCCATCGTTGCCGTCGGCCAGTTTGCGCCCGGCACGGATGCTGCCGCGAACCTTGCGACGATAACCGCGCTCGCGGAGTCCGCGGTGCGGCGCGGCGCGACTCTGGTCGTGTTGCCTGAGTACTCGTCCTACTTCCGGTTGGGCATGGGCCAGGACGGCGTTGCCGCTGCCCAAGCGCTCGATGGCGAGTTTGTGACGGGGCTTGGGGCGCTTGGGCACCGGCTGGGCATCCACTTGGTTGCAGGCATGCTCGAGCGCACGGCGGATGCAGACCGCTTCTCGAACACGCTCGTTGCGGTCACCCCGACCGGAGTGATCGCCGCCACGTATCGCAAGCTGCACCTGTACGACGCGTTCGGGCAGCGGGAGTCGGAATGGGTCACGCCGGGCGCCATCACCGAGCCCGAGACCTTCGCTTGGGAAGGATTCACGGTCGGGCTTCAGACGTGTTACGACATTCGGTTTCCCGAAGTCACGCGCAGGCTCGTGGATGCAGGAGCCAACCTCGTGCTCGTGCCGTCGGAGTGGGTGCGGGGTCCGCTCAAGGAGGCGCACTGGCGCACGCTGCTCACCGCGCGCGCCCTCGAAAACACCGTGTACGTCGCCGCCGCGGACCACGCGCCGCCCGTCGGCGTCGGCAACAGCATGATCGTCGATCCGCTCGGGGTCGAGCTCGCGACGATCGGCGAAGAGACGGGTGTCGCGGTCGCCGAGGTGTCGCTCGAGCGGGTTGCGACCGTGCGCGAGCTCAATCCTGCGCTGGTGCTGCGCCGCTTCGGTGTAGCTCCGCTTTAGCCAATTGCGCGGCCGCGCGCTCAAGCACGTCGACCTTCTTGCAAAACGCGAACCGCACGAGGCCCGCGTAGTCGCCTCGGTTCTCCGGTCGGACGAAAGCCGACACGGGCACGCCCACTACCCCGGCGAGGGCGGGGAGGGCGCGGCAGAACTCGGCGGAATCCGTGATGCCCAGTGGCGCGGCATCCGCGATCAGAAAGTAGCCCGCCTCGGGATTGCTGACAGTGAAACCGGCCGCGCGCAGGCCCGCGCCCAGCACGTCGCGCTTGCTCGCCAGCGTCGCGGCCGCGGTGGCGAAGTACTCGTCGGGCAGGCCGAGACCGACCGCGATGGCCGGTTGGAACGGTGCCCCGTTCACGTAAGTCAGGAACTGTTTGACCGCCTGGATCGGCTTGATGAGGCTCTCCGGCGCGACGATCCAGCCGATCTTCCAGCCCGTCGCGCTGAACGTCTTGCCGCCGCTCGAGATCGTGACGGTGCGCTCGAACGCGCCCGGCAGACTCGAGATGGGAACGTGCTGCACACCGAACGTGAGGTGCTCGTAGACCTCGTCCGTGACGATGATTGCGTCGTGGCGGTGGGCGAGTTCGACGATGAGCTCGAGGGTTTCGCGAGTGAGAACCGAGCCTGTCGGATTGTGGGGCGAATTGACGAGAATGAGGCGCGTGCGGTCGGTGATCGCGGCGCGAAGGTCATCGTGGTCGGGTTGAAAATCGGGCGCGTGCAAAGCGACCGTGACGTGCTTCGCTCGACTCAAACCCGCGATCGCGGCATACGAGTCGTAGAACGGCTCGAACGTGACGACCTCGTCTCCCTCGTCGGTGAGTGCGAGGATCGTCGCGGCGAGGGCCTCGGTCGCCCCCGCGGTCACGAGCACGTGAGCAGCGTCGACCTCGAGACGATAGAACCGCTGTTGGTGCGCGGCGATCGCTTCGCGCAGCACGGGCATCCCCATCGCGGGTGGGTATTGATTGACGCCGTCACTGATCGCTTGGCGCGCGGCCTCGAGCACTTCGGGTGGACCATCCTCGTCGGGAAACCCCTGACCGAGATTGATGGACCCAGTGGATGCAGCAAGCGCCGACATCTCACCGAAAATCGTCGTGCGCAGTTGGCCATCGGGGGCAAGCAGCATCGCGCCGCGTGCCGCGCGTTGCCACGATCCGGGTTCCGTCATGGTTCTCCACCCTCTCCCTCCAGCTACCCCGCGAGCCTAGCCGCCTGTGGATAACGCCCTCGAGCCCCGCCCGGCTCGCCTACTGTGTGCTCATGCGGATTCTGCCATCCATCGCCCTCGCAGCCCTCGTCGTGTCTCTATTCAGCGGATGCGTCCCCGCCCAACCACTCGCCTACACCCCCGCGCCGCAGCCGACCTCGACCCCCGTGTTCGCGTCGGAGGAGGAAGCCCTCGCGGCGGCGGTTGAGGCTTATGCGGCGTACCAGCGTGAAGTCGACGCTGGTTTGACAACGTACGACGTCTCAAACCTCGACACTGTCGCCGACGGTGAAGCTCTCTCTGCAGCACTCGAATCGGTGAAGAGTTTTGAACAATCGGGCCGGAGGCAGGTCGGTGAATCTGTTACTCGCGGTGAATCGCTCGCGCAAGCCGACCTTCTGACGGCCGAGCTAGTTCAGATATATGCCTGCCTAGATATCTCAGCGACCGATGTTTTAGATGCATCTGGTAGTTCAACGGTGACAGGTTCAAGACCCGAGACGCTGTCCGTCATCGTTTCACTTGAGTGGCGGGCGGGCAACGACGTGTTGGTAGTTACCAGCGAGGAGGTTTGGGACGGCGATTTCTGTGGCTAGGTGGGGTGGTCTGGCGGTGTTCGCGTTCGGTATCGCACTAGCCACGTCGTTGCTTCCAGTTGAAACTGCATTTGCCGCGACGTGCACGCCGGGCGCTATCCGTCTCGGCGCCTGCAACATAAACGCCTCAACCGACGACACCGGCGCAACCCTCAACGGTACGGGCGAGATTCCCGGCGATCCGGGCATCCCGAACTCAGATGGCCCGGAAGATCCCTACGCCGACTGCATCTACATCCTCAACGATCGCTGCCTCATGGCGGGCCCGGACAAGGGGCCGACCCAGCCGATCACTCTCGCGGACATCGCGCACTTCCGCCCCGACCCGGGCATCGATTCGATGCAACCGGCCGGGTGGATGATCGTCGGCCTCGATACGAACTTCTATGCGACGGGCGGCGCCCAGATCCACAACGGCACGCTGCTCGGCGCTCCGGCAGCCGTGCGGTTCACGCCCGTGAGTTGGCATTGGAATTACGGCGACGGGAGCACGGCAACCCGTTCTACTCCGGGCGCCACGTGGGCGGCGCTCGGCAAGCGTGAGTTCGACGCGACATCCACTAGCCACATCTATCGAACTCCCGGCAGCGTCACGATAACGCTCACGATTGACTTCGCCGCCGAGTACCGCGTGGGCAGCATGTCGTGGACTGACATCGCGGGGGTCATCCCCGTCCCGGCGAACCCGCTGTACGCAACCGTCGGCGGCGCAAAAACCGTTCTCGTTGAGCGCGCGTGCGACGCGAATCCCAACGGCCCGGGCTGCTAAGCCTTCTCGTATAAGCTCCGCCGCATGCGGATCACACGGATTCTCGTGGTTGTTGGACTGCTCGCTCTGGGCGGGTGTACGCCAGGAATGGCCGCGGTCGGGCCGGCTGAAGATGGACCGTCGCTGGCTAATGCCCACACTGAAGCGATCGCCACGGCCTACTCCGACTGTTTCGCAGCCTTGGGCATGGCTGACCCCGATATGGTCTACGTGCCCTCCGAGCGCGGCGATGTCGACGGGTACGTCACCGTTCAAGGCAACGGGCAGACGCTCGGTTTCACGGTTTCAAGGGACGTGAACGGGGAGCCCGTCAACGCTCCCGCGAACGACGAAACAGAAGCTTTTCTGGATTCGCTTGGCTGTGCTGTGGGCGAGGGGTGAATGGGACCTGCGCTCGCTTAGTGCGAGTCGCGCCCTCGCGCAGCTCGAGTTTGGCGAAATTGGCCCAGCGCGCGGTAGAACAAGGGGCCAATAGGGAAACTCGAGCAACCCGCCGCGGCGGCTGAGCCCACGCCTAGCCGCCCCACAACCGACACCCAGCCC
>JANOOQ010000229.1:0-5770 GCA_031421515.1 Leifsonia sp. | reverse complement strand
CGAGCGCGGTAGCGGGTGCGGTCTTCGTAGACCTTGAGCAGTTCATCCACTGCCATCGTCTTGTCGTTCCCACCCGCCTCGAACATAGCGCTCACGTGCGTGCGTAGGTGATTTTCAACGAGCAGCTTGTTGAGGCTGCGCAGCGACTTCTGGATCGCGAGCGACTGCGTGATGATGTCCATGCAGTACTCCTCGTTCTCGATCATTTTCTCGAGGCCGCGCATTTGGCCCTCGAGAATGCGACTGCGGTGCAACGCTCGCTTCTTGATGTCGGTAATCATGCTGCGATGGTACCCCCCTGGGGTATGCACGGGAATACGCTTGACACATGAGGTTGACGAAGTTCGAACACGCGTGTGTCGTGCTCGAGAAGTCCGACGCGACGCTCATCATCGATCCGGGGTCGTACACACTCCCCCTCACCGACATCCTCGGCGTCGTCGGTGTCGTCATCACCCACGAGCACACCGATCACTGGACGGTCGACCATCTGAGGCGCATTCTCGATCGCAATCCGGATGCCCGCATCCTCGGCCCCGCTGGCGTCGCGTTGGCTGCGCAAGGGTTCGAGGTGGAGGTAGTGGCAGCGGGTGGCACGGCAAGCGTCGGACCGTTTGATCTCGAGTTTTTCGGCGAGAAGCACGCCATCATTCACGAATCGATCCCGGTCATCGACAACGTCGGAGTTCTCGTCGATCGCTCGTTCTACTACGGCGGCGACTCGTACACCCTCCCGGGCGTGCCCGTCGAAACTCTGGCGGTGCCGATCGGCGCCCCGTGGCTCAAAATCGGCGACGTCATGGAATACGTGCTCGCTGTGAGCCCCCGCCGCACGATTCCCGTGCACGACATCGTTCTGTCTCAAATCGGTCGCGGGATGACCCACCCCCGTGTCGAGGCGATGACAAAGCAAGGCGGCGGAGAGTTCTTCGCGCTCGAGCCCGGCGAAACGCTCGAACTGTAGTGGCCTTGATCCCCCGCGGTGCCAGATCGCTCCTCTGGCTCATCCCCTCCGCCCTCATCCTTGCGACGATCGTCGTGCTCGTGGCTCAGGGCATCCGTCAGCTCCCGTTGGTCGAAGCATTCATCGAGCAGTTTCCCGGCGAAACCGCGCTTCCCGATGGCGCCCCCGTTGGATTTCCCGCGTGGCTCGGGTGGCAGCACTTTCTCAACGGATTCTTTCTCTTGCTCATCGTGCGAACGGGCTGGCAACTGCGCACGAGCGGTCGACCGACGGTCTTCTGGAAGCGCAAGAACGACGGGTTCATTCGCACGACGAATCACCCGACCCGCATTAGCCTCACGTCGTGGTTTCACTTGAGCCTCGACGCACTGTGGGTGCTCAACGGCATCGTGTTCTACGTGCTGATCTTCGTCACGGGTCAGTGGGTGCGCATCGTTCCCGTGAGTTGGGACGTCTTTCCCCACGCCCTCTCCGCAGCCCTCCAATACGCCTCACTCGATTGGCCCCTCGCGAACGGGTGGGTCAACTACAACGCGCTACAGCTGCTCGCGTACTTCGTCACGGTGTTCGTTGCCGCTCCGCTCGCGATTGTCACGGGAATCCGGATGTCCCCCGCGTGGTCAATTCGAATGCGTCGAGTCACCCCGCTCTTTCCCATCGCGCTCGCGAAAAACCTCCACGTCGCGACGATGGTCTACTTCGTCGCGTTCGTCGTCGTGCACGTGACGCTCGTACTCACGACGGGCGCACTGCGCAACCTTAACCACATGTACGGCGGTAGCGACGAGACGAACTGGGTGGGCGCAGGCATCTTCGCTGCATCCATCATCGCCATGATCGTCGCGTGGGTCGCGGCTCGACCGAAGGTGCTCGAGTGGATCGCGGGCCTCGGCGGAACCGTCACACGACGGGGCTGAGCGCGCGCAATAACTCAAACAAAAAAGCGACTCCGAGGAGTCGCTTTGAGCTGGGGTACCAGGATTCGAACCTAGAACAAAAGAATCAGAATCTTCCGTGTTGCCAGTTACACCATACCCCAACGGTTCCCGCCGAGGCGGGGCCGACTGTCTACTTTAGCGCACGACCGGAGTCACAAGGTACGTGAGCACGCAGAACCCGTCGGTGCCGCAAAGCGCGGTCGCGGCAACGGTAATTCCCAGTCGAGACCCCGGTCCGAAAGTGAACTCATACGGCACATCGTCGCGCGACGCGACCTCGACATCCTCGAAGAGCGCGTCGATATCGGGCTCGGGCCAGCCAAAATCGTCGACCTCGAGTCGAAGCTGATTGAGCACTTCGCGGAATGCGGGGTAGCCAGACTGAGTCGCCTCGATTGACTCGAGCAGGCCATCCGCTGTCACGATTGAGAGCTCGCTGACCGTGAACTTGTAGCCGCCGTATCCCTCCCCGCCGCCATTCACGATGAGGTAATAGTCGTTGTCGGTGTCGAGGTTTTCGCTCGGACCGATCGTCAGTGTTGCGTCATCATCGAGGCCGAGCGGTGCGGCCTCCGGAGCACCATCAGAGAGATCGATGCGCACGTCTCTCGAGGTTTCGATGTAGTCGAGACCCTCGGGCGTGAAACTCGACCAATTGAGTTCGGTCACTTGACCCGTCGTGGGTGCGGGTGCCGGATCACCGAGACCGTTGTTGCGCAACACGAGCGACGCCGCAATGATGCCGATGATCGCGAGAGCGAGAATCGCCGCGGGCATCCACGTGAGCCACCAGGGCCGCTCGCGCTTCACAGGTGCGCCCGAAGCCTCGCGATTCGCGCGACACTCGAGTCGCGCCCGAGAAGCTCCATCGACTCGAAGAGCGGTGGACTGATGCGGCGACCCGAGATCGCAGTGCGAAGCGGGCCGAATGCATTACGCGGCTTCATGCCGCGCGACTCGATGAGCTCGGCACGCAAGGCTTGCTCGATCTCATCGTGTGTGAAGTTCGGGATGCCCGGCAGCACCTTCAGCGCGGCATCGAGCACTTCGGCACCCTCGGCTCCCGGCAGCGCATCCGCGTCGAAGGTCAACTCGTCGTCCGACTGGAACAAGAACGTGAGCAGCCCGGGCGCCTCCCCCAGCAGCTGCATGCGCTCGTGCACGAGTGGCGCGGCAGCTCGCAACAGGGCTCGATGAGCGTCGGTCGAAACGAGGTCACCGAGGTACGGCTCGAGGCGCGACGCGAAGTCGTCGATCGAGAGCAGCCTGATGTGATCGCCGTTGATCGACTCGGCCTTCTTGATGTCGAACCTCGCGGGGTTGGGGTTGACGTCTTCTACGTCGAATGCCGCAACCATCTCGTCGATCGAAAAGACGTCTTGATCGCCGCTGAGCGACCAGCCAAGCAGAGACAAGTAGTTGAGTAGTCCCTCGGGAATGAACCCGCGGTCGCGGTGGTGAAAGAGGCTCGACTCGGGGTCTCGCTTCGAGAGTTTCTTGTTGCCTTCACCCATCACATAGGGCAAGTGGCCGAATCGCGGGATGAACTGGGTGATACCGATCGCGATGAGCGCCGTGTAGAGCGCTATCTGTCGGGGGGTCGACGACAGCAGGTCTTCACCGCGCAGCACGTGCGTGACACCCATGAGCGCGTCATCCACTGGATTGACGAAGGTATAGAGCGGTGCACCGTTGGGGCGCACGACAACGAAATCCGTGAAGGAGCCCGCAGGGAAGGTGATGGGTCCGCGCACGAGGTCGTCGAAACTCAAGTCGGTGTCTGGAACTCGCAAGCGGAGGGCGGGCTCGCGCCCCTCGGCCGTGAAGGCCGCGATCTGGTCGGGAGTCAAGTCGCGCTCGAAGTTGTCGTACCCCTGCTTGGGGTCGCGCCCGTTCGCGATGTTTCGCGCCTCGATCTCCTCGCCCGTCGCGAAGGATTCGTACAAGTGACCGGCCGCCTTGAGCTGCTCGACGACCCCGCGGTAGATGTCGGTGCGCTGCGATTGGCGGTAGGGCTCGTGGGGGCCGCCGACTCCGACGCCTTCATCCCACGCGATACCGAGCCAACCGAGGCCGTCGAGCAACTGCTCGAAGCTCTCTTCGCTGTCGCGCGCTGCATCCGTATCTTCGATGCGGAAGATGAGTTTGCCGCCCGTGTGCTTCGCGTAAGCCCAATTGAACAGGGCCGTGCGGATCAAGCCGACATGAGGCGTACCGGTGGGAGATGGGCAGAATCGCACGCGCACATCGGTTCCAGTGGCGGTCGAGAATGGGGAGGCTGGCGCAGACATAGGGGACAAGTCTAAGCCGCGGGCATGATGTCGAACGGCTTGCCGTCGATCGCGCGCAAGGTCTCGAAGTGGCGGCGGTCGAGGGTAGCGATCGTGTGGGTGCGGTAACGGTGAGCGAGCACCACGAGGGATGCGTCGGTCGCACCGACGCGGTGGTCGGCGTATCTCTTGACGATGGATGCAGCATCAACGAGATCTTCGGAGTCGAACTGGGCGAGGTGCCATGCGCCCGCTGACAGTTCATTCAGCATGGCGAGTTCGGCATCCACTCCAAATCGACGCCCGATGAGGTAATCGAGTTCGGCGATGACGAAGGGCGACACAATCAAGTCCTCAGAGGTCGCGTCAAGGAGCGCGTGAACTCGACCGTGATCGGGATCGGATTTGACGAAGTAGCAATAGAGCACACTCGCGTCGATAATCACCGCTCGCCGAATCCTTCTAGATGATCGTTAGTGTTCCAGTCGATCGGTTCGCCGGGATCGCCGTCGATGAAACCAAATCGAGGCTTCGGCCGCACACCGATGAGCGAGCGTTCGAGCGATTCCCTGATCACCACCGCCTCGGAGACGCCGCGGTCGATTGCCGCCCGCTCGAGACTCCGCTTCATGGATTCGGGGAGATAGATAGTTGTCTTGACCATGGCCATACCCTAAACATATGTCAGAGTGCCATACGTTGCAAGAGCCAGAACTGTGTAAACTCCGTCGGCGGTCGCAGGTGTTAGCGAATCGGATTCGAGAGAGTTCCGATGCCCGCAATCTCGACCTCGACCGTGTCACCTGCGACGATGGGGCCGACGCCGGCTGGCGTACCCGTGAGAATCACGTCGCCGGGGAGCAGAGTAAACACGCTCGATGCGTATGCGATGACGGATGCCACGGAGTGCACCATGTCGTCGAACCGCCCCGACTGGTGCACGACGCCATTCACTCGGGTTTCGACCGTGCCACCGGAGACGACGAACTCGGTCTCGATGAGCGGCCCGAGCGGACAAAACGTGTCGAAGCCCTTCGCCCGAGTCCACTGCCCGTCGCGTCGCTGCAGGTCGCGCGCCGTGACGTCGTTGGCGATCGTGTAGCCGAAGACGACGGTCGCGGCATCCGCTTCGCTCACATTCTTGGCAATGCTGCCGATCACGACTGCAAGCTCGCCTTCGAACTCGACGTGTTCGCTTTGTGGAGGCAGCACGATTGAGTCGCCCGGTCCCACGACCGACGTGTTGGGTTTGAGAAAGAGCAAGGGCTCGCTCGGCGCCTCACCGCCCATCTCCGCTGCGTGGTCTCGGTAATTCTTTCCGACACACACGACTTTCGAGCGCGGGATGACGGGAGCCAAAAGTTTCACGCTCGCAAGGTCGACGCGCTCGTCGGTCGTGTCGAAACCGCTGAACAGCGGATCCCCGCGGAGCACGACGAGTTCATCGCCGTCGAGAATGCCGTACCGAGGGTCGCCCCCGCTCGAGAATCGCGCGATCTTCACAGCTGAAAGCCTAGAGCCCATACGATCGTGCAATGGCGCTTGATCTCTTGTGGAATCGCACCGCGACGCCCATCGCGACCCTCGTGCTCGCGCAC
>JANOOQ010000228.1:0-6491 GCA_031421515.1 Leifsonia sp. | reverse complement strand
AGCGAAGAACCAGACTCGACTTGGCTTCGGACGGTTGCGAGCGTGCGCGCGAGGGGCTTTGATTCGGTCTGTTCAGACAAGATCGTGAGCGCTCGCATGAGCGGGATGCCCGCCGCGACCATCGTCGCAAGCTGACGGCTCATCACTGCGAGATCCTTCAAGCCAACGCCCTTATCGAACGCGCCGAGAGAGATCTCCATATTGAGACCGGTACCGCCGCTCGCAGCGTCGATCGAAACGGGCGAGAGCCCCATCGTGCGCATTCGCGCGACGACTGCCGATTCGCTCGCGGCGTCGATGCGACCCTTGACGATCTTGCCCGATACGTCTCTAGCCTTGTAGTTCCATCCCTGAGTAGAAGTGATCGTCATGAGAGTTACACCCCAAAGTTCGCGTCGAAGGCCGAAGCCTTATTGGACTGCGTGCGATGAACCATGCGAGTGAACGTATCTGGCTCGTGCACCTTCTGCAGCGCGGCCTGATGCGTGATTTCGCCTCGGTTGACGAGGTCTGCGAGGTGCTGGTCCATCGTTTGCATTCCTAGTGAGCCGCCAGCCTGAATCGCCGTCGGGAGTTGGAAGGTCTTGCCCTCCCGAATCAGGTTCGCGACCGCGGGCGTTGCGACCATGATTTCCGCGGCGACTACCCGGCCTTTGCCACTCGCGTGCTTGATGAGCGTCTGGCACACGACGCCCTGGAGTGTCGCAGCGAGTTGAGCGCGCACTTGCCCCTGCTGGTGTGGCGGAAATACGTCGATGATGCGGTCAATGGTTTGCGGGGCATCCTGAGTGTGCAATGTCGCAAACACCAAGTGGCCAGTTTCTGCCGCCGTCAGGGCTACCGAGATCGTCTCGAGGTCACGAAGCTCTCCAATGAGGATGACGTCGGGGTCTTGTCGCAACACGTGCTTGAGGGCAGCCGCGAAGCTATGCGTATCGTGGCCAACTTCTCGCTGGTTGATGAGCGAACGCTGGTTGGCGTGCAAGAACTCGATGGGGTCCTCGACCGTCATGATGTGGTCGGTGCGCGTGCGGTTCACGAGATCGACAAGCGCGGCGAGAGTTGTCGACTTGCCGGACCCTGTTGGACCCGTCACAAGAACGAGGCCGCGCGATAGGGTCGCGAAGTTCGCGACAGCCTCTGGAACGCCGAGTTCGCTCAATTGCTTGATCTCAGTCGGGATGAGTCGGAAAGCGCCCCCGATCGCGTTGCGCTGCTGGTAGAAGTTCACGCGGAAGCGAGCGTTAGCCGAGAGGGTAAACGCAAAGTCGAGCTCAAGATCGCGCTCAAACGCCTCGCGCTGTTCTTCAGACATGATGCTGTACAGCGCCGAAGTGACACGATGACGCTCCCACGGAACGCCGGACGCGACGGGCCTCAGTGCGCCGTCGACTCGAATCATGGGTGGCGCGTTGACCGTAACGTGCAAGTCAGACGCCGAGGCCATGAGCACTTCTTGGAGCGCGGCAATCAGGTCTGGGTCGGCTCCCACGCGATCCCGGGTAGGTGCGTCGCTCGCGGGCATCGCGGGCGGCGGAAACGCACTTGCCGCAGCACTCGCGGGTGGCGGTGCCGCGTTCGAAAGCGTAGGAGGCGGAGCGGCCGCGAGGGTGGGTCCGCCCAGGTCGGGCGCTGACCCGGGTGGCGGTCCGTAGTTCTGTGCACCAGTTGGAGCGGCGAAACCCGGGGGCGGCACGGGATCCTTACCGTGAAGTCCGCCATTGACGGGAATCTCATAGATGGGTTGGGTCATTACGCCACCACTCTCAAAATCTCTTCGATCGAAGTCATTCCCATTTGCACTTTCGCCCAACCGTCCTGGCGCAGTGTCAGCATTCCTTGCGCAATCGCCGTGCGCGCGATCTCGGCGCTCGATGCCCGCGCTACCGCAAGACGTTCGATCTCTTCCGTAACCGTCATCACCTCGTGAAGCGCGAGGCGACCGCGGTATCCCGTGTTCGAACAGCTCGCGCAACCCACCGCGCGAAAGATCGGTGTCATGGGTCCTGACGGATCGAATGCGAATCGCAACGCCTCGAGTTCGCCCGGATCGTGCGTGTACGGCTGTCGGCACCGCTCGCACAACCGACGAGCGAGTCGCTGAGCGACGACACAATCGAGAGCTGAACCGACGAGGAACGGCTCGATCTCCATCTCGGTGAGTCGCGTGACAGCGCTCGGCGCGTCGTTCGTGTGAAGCGTCGAGAGCACAAGGTGGCCAGTAAGCGACGCCTCGATCGCGATTTGTGCCGTCTCGTGGTCTCGGATCTCACCGAGAAGTACGACGTCGGGGTCGGACCGAAGGATGCTCCGCAGCGCGCTCGCGAACGTGAGCCCCGCCTTCGGATTTACTTGCACTTGGTTGATGCCCGGCATGCGGTATTCCACGGGGTCTTCGACCGTGATGACGTTGATCTCGGGGCGCGCGACGGCGTGGAGCGTCGTGTAAAGGGTCGTCGACTTTCCCGAACCCGTCGGCCCCGTCACGAGAATCATGCCGTAGGGCTTCGAGTACGAACGCTTGTACGCGTCAAAATTTCGCGGCAACAGACTCAAGTCAGACATTGCCATGCCCGAACTTGAGTTGTCCAAAATTCGCATAACGACTTTTTCGCCCCATACGGTCGGGAGCGTTGCCACACGCAAGTCGATCTTGCGGCCACCGTGGCTCACCGACATGCGGCCGTCTTGAGGCTTGCGCCGTTCCGCGATATCGATGTCGGCCATGATCTTGAGACGTGAAATGACACCGTTTTGAATGTTCTTGGGCGCGCGCTGCATCTCGTGCATGACGCCGTCGATTCGGTATCGCACGCCCATGTCGTATTCGGACGGCTCGATGTGAATGTCAGACGCGAGGTCTTGGATGCCCTGACTGATGAGCAAGTTGACGAAACGCACGATCGGCGCGTCATCTTCTTTCGCTTCCGTAGGCTCCTGCCGAACCAAATCGCGTGGCCGCGCTTCGAGCTCGAGTTCGGTGCTGAGGCTTGACAGCTCGCCGTCCGCGCGATGGAAGCGGTCGATCGCCGCGAGTAGGTCGCTGCTTTCTGCGACAACACACTTGACTTGTTGGCGCGCGATCGAGCGCACGTCGTCGACGGCAAACACGTTGCCTGGGTCGGTCATCGCAAGGATCAGGTAGTCCCCTGAGAAGCTGATCGGGAGCACGCCGTAGCGTCGGCACACCGCCGCGGGCACGAGAGCAACCGCGCGGGCATCCACTGCAAAATCTAGAAGCTCGACGAATGGCAGTCCCACGAGGGCTGCGCGGGCAGATGCGAGTTGCACTTGCGTCAGGATGCCCTGCTCGACGAGTTGCTTGACCGTTGACTCTTCATCGGCGGGCGTGCCAGACATTGAGTCGAGACTCTCGATGGGCATGACGCCACGCAGAATCAGGATTTCGGTCAAGGACGCCACGACTCCACCCCCCAGTGCTAGCGACTCCCCACCGTAACTGGGCTAAGCGGCACACCACTACCCCACAAGTGAGGGGTAGTCGTCAGCGTGAGAAGGAGCGCGCGACTTCTGCCGAGATCCATCCATCGAGGCGAGGAGCGACACACTCTGCAAGCACGTCAGCGATGTCACCGAGGTGACGCGAGAACTCGTCGGCAACGCTGGGACTGTCGCGCGCAGCGCGACGACCTCGGCTTCGCTCCTCTTTGAGCGAGTCGTTGATAGCGACCGCCGCGGTGTCGAGGTCAATCGCAAGTTGGTGCATGAGATCGTGGGGCCATTGCGCAACGTCAAACTTCGAGGCCAACATCGAGGATCGACACGTCACGCACGTCGCTGCACCCAGTCGCCCGGGCGGCCGCCATTCGGCAACCGATTCGTACCAGCCACACAAAACGCTCCCCAGCAGATCGTGGATAGCGGGTCGGTTCACGATCGCCTCCTGAGGTTGATTGAGCGCTTCCCAATCGAATGTTGGCAGTATCGAGTCGCTTATTGGAGTCGTCCGATGCGGTGGCACCCGTTCGGGGGGTGCACACATTGGTGAGCGATCCGTGGCATTCTCGTCTCATGATGGCGGACTCGACCCGAACAGCCGTGCTGCGCATTGCGCACGTCGACGACCACGAGACTGTGCAATTGGGGTTCGCTTCGCTCCTCGAAGGTCAAACCGATATTGACCTCGTCGCGTCGGTTGGCAGTGTCGAACTGCTCCTGCCAATTCTTGACTCCCTCGATCTCGTCGTGCTCGATCTTCGACTGTCTGACGGCTCGACGGTTGAGCACAATGTCGCGGTGTTGCACGCACGCGGGGCGCGAGTGCTCGCGTTCACGGCCGCCGATAATCCCGCCGATGTGCGCGCGGCATCCCGCGCGGGGGTGCTGGGAATCGTGCGCAAGTCTGAATCGCGTGAAACCGTAATCGAGGCAATCCGCAATTCCGCCGCGGGCGGCACGGTCGCCACAACCGAGTGGGCGGCAGCCCTCGACGCTGACCCGCTGTTGACCTCAGCAGGTCTTAGCCCGAAAGAACGCGAAGTGCTCGCGCTCTACGCTGCTGGCGACAAGTCGGTCACAGTCGCACATCGAGCGGGACTCTCGACGAACACGGTTGCCGAGTACGTGCGGCGGATTCGCTACAAGTACGCGATCGCGGGGCGGCCCGCGCACACCAAGGTTGACCTCTATAAGCGAGCCGTCGAAGACGGCATCCTCCCCTCCCCCGAGTCATGACGTCACCTCGAACCGTCGGCGGACCGCAAGCGGCCGAGCGTATCGCGCGCACGATCACGGTCGTCGCGGGCATCGCTACGTTCGTGTTTTTCGCACTCTCGATTTCGCCAATGATTGCCGCCGCGCCCTTTTTGGACCCTGGGTACGAGATCCTGTCCGCGATCCTCATCTTTGGGATTCCACCCGTCTTAGCCCTGCTCACGCCACTCCTCGACCTCACCGCAATCAAACGAATACTCGGGCTGTACTCACTCGTGTTTCTCGCGGTCGTTCTCGCTTGGATACCGGCGATGACCTCGACCCCACTGCCAGACGGTGTTGCGCCGTGGCCGCTCGAGATCACGGCGCTTGCGACGGTTCCCGCGGCAATCGCGTGGCGGCCGGT
The DNA here is from genome assembly GCA_031421515.1 of Leifsonia sp. Taxonomy (GTDB): domain Bacteria; phylum Actinomycetota; class Actinomycetes; order Actinomycetales; family Microbacteriaceae; genus Rhodoglobus. The sequence continues at coordinate 1,411 of JANOOQ010000228.1, read as the reverse complement.
TGTCGCTTGGGCCTATCTCGTACTCAATTCGATTCTCATCGCTCCCGTGCGTATCTTCGCGTCTGGGGGCGCCGACCTCGCGACTCCCCTGCAATACGCGTTCTTCACTCTGACCTTTTCGGCAATCTTCACGGTTCTTGCGATGGTCGCTATGAGAAACGGATACACGCTCGACGCCGTGACTGCACGCGCCATGGAGGCCGCGGCGCGCTCTGCTGCATCGGATGCTCAAGCTCGAGAACAAACACGCGTCGATGCTCTCGTGCACGATGAAGTCATGGGAACGCTGTATTACGCGTCACAAGCGCACGGGAAGCTCGACGCATCCGTGCGCGCTCAGGCCGCTCGCGCTCTCGAGCAATTGGGCCGTTTACGCGGGGGGCGAGAGTCGTCAACCGAGCCCGTCGAGGTCAAGGAGTTCATCGCGATGCTCAAGGCCGCGGTGCTCGCGGGGTCGACCGACATCGACGTCGTGGTGACGGGTCGGCGCCAGCAGCCGATCCCCGGCTTGGTCGCTGCGGCATTCGCCGAGGCATCCGCCGAGGCTGCGCACAACATTCGAATTCACGCTGGTGACGATCGCGCGCCGAGTGACGCGACTATCGAACTCGACGAATCACACGTGACCGTGACGGTGCGCGACTCGGGCCTCGGATTCGACCCGAGCGCGGTAGCTCCGCACCGCTTGGGGATTCTTGTGAGCATCCGCGGTCGCCTGGCGACGGTTGCCGGCGGCAGCGCTCGCGTCGAGTCGTCACACGGCAAAGGCACTACCGTGACGCTCGAATGGCGAACGGCATGACGACGACGACACCCCCGCTATCGATGGTGCACCTCGCGGGAACCGGCTCCCGCGTGATGATCTGGTCGTACTTCGCGACCATGGTGGTTCTCGCCTTCTGGTCGATCGAAGACGTTGCGAATCCAGCGCCAACATTCGTCGCACTCATCTTCTTCGCGGGAATGTGCATCGCGGTCGATCGAGACCCGGGCACCGTGCTCGACGTCGAGACGACAGTATTTGTCGTCGCGCTGTGGCCCGTTATTGCCGTGCTCGTGTCGTGGCAGCTCGAACTAGCGGGCGGGTACGCGCAGTGGTTTCTCGGTGCCGGCACGGTCTCGTACTTCTTCCTCAGCCTTCGTGGACGCTTGTGGGTGGCCTGGCTCGGCTTCGGATTGCTGTGCGCTGTGACGATTGTGTGGGGCCTGACGACACCCTTCGGTGTCGCGACCGCGCTATTACTCGTCGGCAAGCAGGTTCCCATCCTCATCGTGGGCACTCTGTTCGCGATCGGCCTGCAGCGCACTAGCCGCAGCATCGCTCGGGTTTCGGCCGAGGAATCCGCTCGAGCAATCGCGGAGGCAACGACTCGCGCGACGATTGCCCAGCGCGATCGCGCCCTCGCAACTC
>JANOOQ010000227.1:0-1861 GCA_031421515.1 Leifsonia sp. | reverse complement strand
GAACACCCCGAGAAAGCGCAGGTCTTGCCAGAACTGCAGCGCGATGAACACGGCCACGATGATCGCGGTCGCTGTGAGAGTGAACTCGAACATGTTGGCCCAGGGCACGCGGCCGGCCGCGAGTCCACGCATGACGGCCGCGGCGACGTGGAACACCCACGCGATGACGGTGAGCGCCATGGCTGCGCGCGCGAAACGAGGGCGCTTCGCTGGGGCAGGAGCCGTGGCATCCACTGCGCTCCGACGCGCGAGATCGAGCGTAAAGGCGATGAACGCGAGGGTATAGACGGCCATCGCCGAGTAGACCGCGAGAAGGGAGTACGACACGAGGGACTCAGTCACTTGTCCATCTTAAGCCCCAAGTGACGGTCGGCAAGATCGGCGACAGCACCCGCGAGCGCTGAGTCGTCGCCGCGTGCGAGTCCCGCGTATTCGATCGTGTCGCCGACCACTTTGATCCACACTCTTCGACGCGGGATGAACAAGCTCGTCACAAGGCCACCAAGCACGAGCACGGCGAAGAGAAGCACCCAGATGCCCGACGGATCGTGGTGCACATCGAAGGACGCGAAGCGGGGAATCGCAGTGAGCTCGATGTTACCGAGGCCGTTGGGGAGGTCGATCGAGTCGCCGACGCCGAGGGCGATCGTCGGCGCATCCGACTGGCGTCCCGCGATTTGCGTGAGCGAATCGGTGTTGAGCGCGTACGCATTCGACCCAAGACCGTTGTCGAGACCGAGGTCGCCTTGGTAGACCTCGAGCGTGAGGGTCGGGTTGATGAGGTCGGGGTAATTCGAGGCAAGCGCGCCCGACGATAGCTTCACTGTCGTGGGGTAGAGAAAGCCGCGCATGCCCAGCTGCTCGTCGAGCCCGTCGGGGATCTTGATGATTCCGAGGCTCGTGAGGTTTCCGTCTTGCGGCAAGAAGGCCACGGGTTGTGAAAAGATCACGGTGCCTTCGGGGTCTCGCACGACGACGTGCGGCGCGTATCCGTTGCCCAAGAGATAGACCTGAGTGCCGCCGAACCCGAGGGGCTCGTTGACCCGAACGGTGCCCTCGACGGGTTCGGCGCCGCGACTCGTAGCGGTCACGTTCGCCGTGAAGTCGACGGGCTGACCGAGCGCGTCGAGATTCGCCTGTTCATACGTCACGTCGAACGAGTCGAGCGAGAGCGTGTACGGCTCGAGAGCTGAGTCGGTGAAGAAACGGCCGGGGTTGAAGGAGTCGTAACTCGCGAGCGAATTGATGAACGCGTCACCCTCGACGACGACGCGCTGCCCCGAGTAGCCGAACCCGCCCCCGATGCCGACGCTCACGAGCACTCCGATGAGCGCCGTGTGAAACACGAGGTTGCCGGTCTCGCGCAGGTATCCTCGCTCGGCGCTCACGGACTCGCCGTAGACCTCGGTGCGATAGCCCTGAGCCCGCAACAACAGCGTCGCCGTCTTTACTGCGGTCGCTGCATCCGTCGCCACAGGCCGCGTCGTGAATCCTTCGAGCCGAGACAAACGTGCGGGCGTCTTGGGCGGTCGGGCCCTCAGCGCGTCGAAGTGATGCTTCGTGCGCGGGATGACGCAGCCGATGAGTGACACGAAGAGCAAGAGGTAGATCGCCGAGAACCACACCGAGCTGTAGGTCGTGAAGACCTGGAAGAACTCGAGCACCGGGGTGATGCCCGGGTTCTTCGCCTTGAACTGGATGACGCCGTTGGGGTCTGAGCTCACTTGAGGCACGAGCGAACCGGGAATCGCCGCGACCGCGAGCAGCAACAGCAAGAACAGCGCTGTGCGCATGCTCGTGAGCTGACGCCAGAAGAACCTCACGTAGCCGACGAAGTTCAGCTGCGGCTGCACAATCTTGT
>JANOOQ010000226.1:0-7756 GCA_031421515.1 Leifsonia sp. | reverse complement strand
ACCCGTCGTGCCAGCAACCGTCGGGGAGACCGTAACCCCATTGAAGGTCGCCCCCGTCACCGCCGACGGAGTCGGTTCAGTAAAGGTGACCACCGCACCAAACGGCAAACCAGACACCGTCTGCGGGGTCCCGTCAGCAAGCAAGCTCAACGCAATAGCTGGCGCCCCGTCGACCGAATAATTCACCGTGAACGTCTTCGACGAAGAAACCAGACCAGCACCCGAACCCGAAAGCTCTTTATGGATCGAGAACGAACCCGTCTGCGCCGTGTAATCGTTGGTGACAACCACAGCCGTGGTTGTGCCATTACCGATCGTGACACTCGTGGGCGAGAACGTCGCCGAGTTGAACGTCGCACCCGTAACCGCCGACGGGGTGTCCTCCGTGAACGTCACCGTCGAACCCAGGAGAAGACCAGACACCGTTACCGGAGCACCGTTGATCGAAACCTGCACAGGAACCGGCGTTCCGCCATTGACGGAGTAGTTGACCGTGAACAACTTCGAACCCGCAACCAGAGACGCACCCGTGCCCGAGAGCGCCTTATCGATCGAGAACGAACCAGTCTGAGCCGTGTAATCGTTGGTGACAACCACCGCCGTAGTCGTGCCATTACCGATCGTGACACTCGTGGGCGAGAACGTCGCCGAGTTGAACGTCGCACCCGTAACCGCCGACGGGGTGTCCTCCGTGAACGTCACGACTGCGCCTACTGGCAATCCAGAAACAGTTACCGGCGCCCCGTTGATCGAGACTTGCACAGGAATCGGCGTTGCGCCGTTGACCGAGTAGTTGACGGTGAACAACTTCGAACCAGAGACCAATGATGCGCCAGATCCCGACAGAGCCTTATCGATCGAGACTCCACCGGACGGCGTGGTCGACGTGACATTAATTGTGAGCGGATTCGCGTTGTAGTGTGACGATTTTCCCGATGCATCGAGAATGAGTGCTCGAACCACCCCCGTGCCTGCCGCGATAACCTTCGCAACGACGGTCACGAGGATTGGATCACCGCCATAGTTGGTCTGCTGATTGTTTGGCAGGCCACACTCGCGGTATGTTGCCGACGCGGGGTCGGCGTCCCACGCGCATCCGTCGGCAAAATAGGTCGAGCGCAGTGTGTTCGCGACTGGCTTACTGTAGACCGCAGAGACCGACTGGATTTCGAACAGCGTACCGTCGAGGATCGGGCCGGTCTCAAGGGTCGTGTACCCACCGGTCGCAGTGCCGCCAGACATGACGTATGTCACGGTGTCACCAACCGAAACAGCGCTCGGGCCAGTGAGCGTGCCGTTATTGCGCGCTTGCGACTGGATCTTGTCAACGAAGATCTCGCGCCCCGCAGGCGTCGAGACAGTGTTCACCCCCGCGGCTGAAGCCGTGATGCGGAAGTCGCGTGAAGTAAGCCACGCCGTAGTCGTGCGGGTGATTTCGATCGTGTACCAGAGCTTCTGGCAGGTGTTTGCGGCGAGTGACGTGATCGTCTTGGTCGCGTTGCCGTCGACGGCGATGTTGGCAGAGACCTGATCCCAGACGAAGTCGACCGAAATACCTGCAACTGGTACACCAGTGATGTTGCAGACCGTCGCGCCGATCGGGAACTGATCGGGCCCGGTGGTCACATTGTTGCTGTCGAGTCCCATGAGCGACCACTCGAGCTGAGTGATCGTGAGCGAGTTCGTGGCGGCGCTCGCGGGTGCGAGCCCACCGAACGGCAAAAGTATCGCGGCGACTACCGCAACAACTGCTGCGATGGCCGCGTTACGGCGCGTTTGGGCAGCAGCAAAGCTCGAGGCCAAGTTTCGGCGCACGGTAAAGTCCCCTCCGGTGAAACAGTCGCCGACAGGATTTTGTCGGCCAGCGAGGACAATCGAGCGCTAGGTTGCACACCGGCCTCAGTAGCTAAGTCTGTCAGAGAATTCTTCGCCGTTGGGATGCCGCGCCCGCCCCCCTTATGGTGGCAAGACTAGTTGCGTTTGAGCGTCGAAAAGATGCCTCGAAGCACTTCTCGAACGACGGTTTGGCCGCCGCGTGAGCCGAAGAAGTCGCCCACGGGGGTGCTGGGCGTGCGTGTCTTGGTGCGGGTGGTCGTGCGGGTCGTCGTCTTAGGGCGACTCGAGCGCTCCATGTCCCGCACGGCCCGGTCATAGTCGGACTGCACTTTCGCGGCCTCTTTGGCTTGAGCGGCGGCGAGCTTGTTGGCCTCGAGCCGGGCATCCGCTTCCGCCGCTGCATTCATCTTGACGGCGAGGATCTCGCGCGCTGAGTCTCGATCGACGACCGTGCCGTAGGTTCCAGAGATGGGTGAGGCATCGACCGTCGCTTGCATTTCAGCCGCGGGCGTCGGAGACATCGACCCTTGGGGAGCGCGCAAGCGAGTCCACGCGACGGGTGACGGAGCACCCTTCTCGTTCATGACCGTGATGATCGCCTCACCGATAGCGAGGGACGTGAGCACTTCGCCCAAGTCGTAGCCCGAGGTGGGGTAGGTGGAGATCGTCGCCTTGAGGGCCTTTGCATCGTCGGGCGTGTGGGCACGCAATTGGTGCTGCACGCGAGAGCCGATCTGCGCAAGTACATCGCTCGGGACGTCTTTGGGCGTCTGGGTGACGAAAAAGATGCCGACGCCCTTTGAGCGGATGAGTCGAATCGTCTGCGTGATCGAATCGATGAAGTCTTTCGACGCGTTGTTGAAGAGCAAGTGCGCTTCATCAAAGAAGAACACGAGTTTTGGCTTGTCGATGTCGCCGACCTCAGGGAGGTCGTTGAAGAGATCGGCAAGAAGCCACATCAGGAAGGTGGAGAAGAGCGCGGGCTTGTCTTGAACTCCGGGAATCTCGAGCAAACTCACGATTCCCTTTCCCTCCACCGTTGTGCGCAAGAAGAGGGCCGTGTCGATCTCAGGCTCGCCGAAGAACACGTCGGCTCCCTGATCCGCGAATGTGATGAGTTCGCGGAGAATGACGCCAGCCGTGGCGCCACTCAACCCGCCAAGACTCTTGAGCTCGGGCTTACCCTCGTCGCTCACGAGCCACTGCAAGACCATGCGCAAGTCGCTCAAGTCGACGAGCGGAAGGCCGGCGCTGTCTGCGTAGTGGAACACGAGGCCGAGGCTCGACTCTTGAGTCGGATTGAGGCCGAGCACTTTCGACAGCAACAGCGGTCCGAAACTCGAGACGGTCGCGCGAATCGGCACGCCGATCCCTTGACCACCGAGTGTGTAGTACTCGGTCGGGCTCGCAATCGCGTTCCAGTCCTGGCCGATCGATTTCGTGCGAGCGAGGAGCTTTTCGTTCGATTCACCCGGACTCGCAATTCCTGAGAGGTCGCCCTTGATGTCGGCCGCGAATACGGGAACGCCCGCCGCGGAGAGCTGCTCAGCGAGCACTTGCAACGTCTTCGTCTTGCCGGTTCCCGTCGCACCGGCGACGAGTCCGTGGCGATTGACCATTGCAATCGGGATGCGGATGGGCACGTCGGGCCGCGCGTCACCGTTGACGAGTGCCCCCATTTCAAGAGCGACGCCGTCAAACGAGTACCCGGCTTTGATGGTTTCGACCTCGTCGGACGAAAGTCGCGCGCTGGAGCTATGGGAATCGCTTCGCGATTCTGCGACGCCAGCGCCGACGGAGCTGCGCTCCGTCGGCTTCGGCCGCTCGGTTTTGCTCGCCGCTTCGGCGGCGAGAGCCGCCTCCGCTTCGGCGAGGGCCTTCTTCGCCGCTTCTACTTGGGCTGCAGCATCCGTCATGGGGCTAGCTTATTGACCGCTACCTTCTCGCAGCCCCCACGCCTGACCGTATCCGCCGTCGGCGACGGGCAAAGCCATGAGGTCGAGGAACGGCTTGGCGTCGAACGCTTCTGGGCCGAGCACTCCCGAACCCTTCCACGTGCCGTTCGCGAGCAGTTCGAGTGCGATGACGGGATTGAGTGCGGTTTGCCACACGACGCATTGGCTGTCGTACTCCGCCATCGTCCATTCGTTGTCACTCACGTGATACAGGTACACCTCACGAGGTTTGCCGTCGACTCCCGTGCCCGTTACCCATAGGCCGGCGCAGGTCTTGCCGGTCATCCGCGGTCCAATCGATGCGGGGTCGGGAAGGCCCGCGGCTACGACGTCGCGCGGCGCGACCATGACGGGACCGGCGGCCGAGCGCACTCGCAGGGGCTCGGTCTTGTCGAGGCCGAGTTGGTGAAGTGTCTTAAGGATTCCGATGAACTCTTCACCGAGGCCATACTTAAATGTCACACGCTTGGCGTCGACCCACCGCGGCATGAGCAGCACTTCTTCGTGCTCGACGTTGACACACTCGACGGGGCCGATACCCTCGGGAAACTCGAACACCTCGGGTTCGGAGAACGGCTCGGTCGTGAACCACCCGCGATCCTTCTCCCAAATGACGGGAGGGTTGAGGCACTCCTCGATCGTCGTCCAAATCGAAAACGAGGGAGCGAAGATCTCGTTACCAACCTCGTCGCGCACGATAAGATTCGCTCCGTCGCGCGTGCCGAGCTCGTCGATCTCGCTGAACAAGTGGTCGGCGGCGTAGCGCGCGAATACATCGCTCAGCCCCGGCTCGACGCCCATGCCCACGAGAGCGAGGCGCCCGGCGGTCTCCCAATCCGGCGCTTGCGCGAACTGATCGTCGCCGAGCTTGACGCCCGTTTCGGAGTGCGGGTTCGTGGGGTGCGGCTCTGACAAGCTCATGGCCATGTCGATGTAGTCGGATCCAGCGGCGAGCGCCCCCGCAAAGATCGTCGGCACGAATTTAGGCTCGACGGCGTTCATGACGTGAGTTGCGCCGTGCTCCTTCGCGACGGCAGCGACGCTCTCGGGATTCGATGCGTCGATGTGGGATGCCACGAACCTCTTGCCTTGCGCTGAGTGCTTCGCCTCGATTGCGGCAATCGTGCGCTCGGCGCGAGTCACGTCGTAGTCGCTCACGATGATCGTCTCGAAGAAGTCGCGGCGAGCTGCGATTTTGGCGATCGCATCGCCAACACCGCCGGCACCTACTAGAAGGATTCTCATAGTGCCACGGTACCTGCTGGGTGCGTCAGCGAACCAGAGCGGGAACGGTACGCGGGCGCACAACAATCCACAGCACGAGAATGGACACGGTTGACGTGCATGCCATGACGACTCCCATGGGCACGGCACTCGAGATTCCGAAGAGTCCGACGATGGGCGAGATGAGGCCAGCGAGCCCGAAGTTGAGCGCACCGAGCAGCGATGCCGCCGTTCCCGCTTCACTTCCGTGGTTCGCGAGCGCGAGCACTTGATTGCACGGAAACGCGAATCCGCACGACATGATGAAGAAGAACAGCGGGATCAGGATGCCCACGAGCCCGCCCCCGAGTACATCCACTATCACGATCGCAAGGGCCGAGAGCAGAAGCGACGTGAGCGCACCAGCGAGGATCCACTGGGGTCCGATGTACCTCGCGAGGAACGAGCTCGCTTGCACGCCGAACACGACGCCGAGCGAGTTCATGGCGAAGAGGAATCCATATTGTTGCGGATCGAGCCCGTACACCCCTTGGAACAGAAACGACGAAGAGGAGAGGTATGCGAAGAGTCCCGAGAAAGTCATCCCGGCGATGATCGCGACCCCAACGAAAATTCGGTCGGTAAAGAGGGCTCGATATCGCTGGCGCGTCGTCGAATGCCCATAGTCGATGCGACGCGCTGGCGGGAGCGTTTCGACGATGAAGAAAATCGCCGCGAGAAGCACAGCCGCCCCGTAGTACGCGAGGAAAACAAACATGCCGCGCCAGGGAAACAGCAAGAGCAGCTGCGACCCGATCACGGGCGCAAGGATCGGGGCAAGGCCGTTGACGAGCGCCATTCGAGAAAGCATGCGCACGAGCGGAAGTCCGCCGAACAAGTCGCGCACGATCGCCATCGCGACGACAGCTCCCCCCGCGGCGCCAATCCCCTGGAACACGCGGAACACGAAGAGCAACTCAATGTTCGACGCAAACGCGACTCCGAGACTCGCGGTGAGGTGAATGCTCGTCGCGACAATGAGCGGAAGCCGACGACCGACGCGGTCACTCCACGGACCGACGACGAGCTGCCCGAGCGCGAATCCGAGCGTCGTCGCCGTGAGCGTCAGCTGCACGATCGCGGTCGAGACATCGAGGTCGGCTTCGACCGCGGGGAACGCAGGCAAGTACAAATCGATCGTGAACGAACCGAGCGCGGTGAGGGCACCCAACACGAGCACGTAGACGAGCCGCTGGCGAGGGCTGAGCGAGTCGCCCGGATGGACGATCGTGATGCTGCGCGTCATTAGTCCATTCTCGTCGCCATTGACGACGGGTCGTTCACGAGGGGCGCAAACGCGAGCTCGGCGGCTCCGATCATGAGCCGTTGATCGGCGAGGGCCGCGGGCAGGATGCGGGCATCCGCCCACGCCGCGGGGATCGTTTGCGAGCCCACGAGCGCGTCGAGGCCGGCGGGATCGGATGCTCGCACCGTCGCTAAAAACCCGCCGAGAAGCACGAGAGACGGGTTGAAGACGTTGATCGCATTGCTGAGCGCGACGCTGAGGATCTGCCGTTGCCGAGCCAATTCGGCGTGCACAGCCGAATCGCGTGACTCGAGAATCGCGCGATCGAGTTCGAGGTCATCTGCGCGCGCAATGCCGAGCGCCGCGAGCAGGCGCGCATGGCTGACGTCGTCTTCGAGGGTTTCCGCATCGGTCGTGCGGTTGGGCGCTCCGGGGCGATTGTGGCCGAACTCCCCCGCGTACCCACTCACGCCACGAAGAGGTTGTCCGTCGACGATGACCCCTCCACCGATGCCGCCCGCGCCGCCGTTGAGATAAACCAGGTCGGCGACTCCGCGGCCTGCGCCAAACACGTGTTCTGCGATCGCGCCGAGGCTTGCGTCATTGCCGACGAAAGTGGGTAGCCCTGTGGCTTCGCGCACGAGGTCGGCGATCGGCACATCCAGCCAGCTCAAGTGGGGAGCCCATCGCACCAGCCCGTCACCCGCTCGCACGAGCCCGGGCACTGCGAGGCCGACGCTCACGATGTGTCGTCCCACCAGTTGCTCCGACATATCGCCGATCGCCTTCACGACGATCTCTGCCGTCTCGGCTGGCGTGATTTGGTGGTCTACTTCGATGCGAATTTGGTGATCGACGCGGGCGCCAAGCCCCACGATCGCGATCGTCACGGCATCGAGTTCTGGGTTCACGGCAATCGCGACCGGGCCAGGGAGAGGCGCTACGATGGGTGATGGGCGACCGACTCTATTGGTGGGCTCAGCGTCGCTCTCGACCACGAGGCCGAGCGAGCTGAGCTCACCCACGAGACCCGCGATCGTCGAGCGATTGAGTCCCGTTTTGGTCGTCAGGGTCGCGCGGGCAAGCCCTCCCGAGCGGTGAATGAGCTCGAGCACGATCGACAAGTTGTTGCGCACCACGATGCCAAGTGTAATATGTTCTGCACGTGAACAAATCGCCCAACACCCTTAAGGTTCAGACAATGACGCTTGCACCCACTCGTGCCGACAAGTTTTCCTTCGGCCTCTGGACGATCGGCTACAACGGAGCCGATCCCTTCGGAGGGCCCACGCGCGCTCCCCTCGATGTCGTGCACGCGGTCGAGAAGCTCTCGGAGCTCGGCGCGTACGGCCTGACCTTCCACGACGACGACCTCTTCGCCTTTGGATCGACGGACGCCCAGCGCCAAACTCAAATCAACCGATTGACGAAAGCGCTCGCCGACACGGGACTCATC
>JANOOQ010000225.1:0-4872 GCA_031421515.1 Leifsonia sp. | reverse complement strand
TCTCGGCCTCATCGAGCAGCCGGTTGGCTTGATCGAGTTCGAAGACGAGCGGCTTCTCGACCAGAAGCGGAATGCCCGTCTGGGCAAGCTCGAGTGTTTGCGCGAAGTGCTGTTCGTTTGGCAGACACACGGTGATGAGATCGGGGTGCGCGCCGCTGAGCATCCCGTCGATGTCTGTGTATGCGACCGTGCCGAACTCCGCTGCTCGCGCCGCTGTGCGCGCAGAGTCTCGGCCAACGATCCCGACGAGTTCAGTATCGGGTCGCCGCGAGAAAATCCTCGCGTGTTGGCGAGCCCAACCTCCCGTGCCGACTACGGCCACACGCAGCATGGTGTTCATGCCGCCAGCCTAGACTTGACCCGTGAGTGACATCGAGATCGGCCGTGCCAAGCGCGCTCGCCGCGTGTACGCGTTTGACGACATTGCGATCGTGCCAAGCCGACGAACGCGCGACCCGAAAGACGTGTCGGTGAGCTGGACGATCGACGCGTATACGTTCGAGATTCCCGTGCTCGCGGCACCCATGGACTCCGTCGTGAGCCCCACGACCGCGATTGCGATCGGCAAGCTCGGCGGCCTCGGCGTGCTCGACCTCGAGGGGTTGTGGACTCGGTATGACGACCCAGAGCCCTTGCTTGCCGAGATCCGCAATTTGCCAGAAGAGGGCGCGACGAAGCGGATGCAGGAGATCTATGCCGCTCCCATCAAGCCCGAGCTCGTTGCATCCCGACTCGCTGAAATCCGCGCGGCAGGCGTGCCCGTCGCGGGAGCGCTGAGCCCGCAGCGCACTCAAGAGCTCTACAAGACCGTGGTTGAAGCGGGCGTCGATTTGTTCGTGATTCGCGGCACGACCGTGAGCGCGGAGCACGTGTCGAAGTCGGTCGAACCGCTCAACCTCAAGAAGTTCATTTACGAACTCGACGTGCCCGTGATCGTCGGTGGCGCGGCGACCTACACAGCAGCCCTCCACTTGATGCGCACGGGCGCGGCCGGTGTGCTCGTAGGGTTCGGCGGAGGTGCTGCATCGACGACGCGCGCGAGCCTGGGCATCCACGCCCCCATGGCGACGGCGGTAGCGGATGTCGCTGGCGCTCGTCGCGACTACATGGACGAGTCGGGCGGCCGGTACGTGCACGTTATCGCCGACGGCGGGCTCGGCACGAGTGGGGACATCGTCAAGGCGATCTCGGTCGGCGCCGACGCCGTCATGCTCGGCAGCGCACTCGCTCGCGCGAGTGACGCACCTGGAGGCGGTTGGCACTGGGGTGCCGAAGCGCGCCATGCCGAACTGCCTCGCGGCAGTCGCGTCGAAGTGGGCACTTTGGCGCCGCTTGCCCAAATTCTGCACGGCCCATCGAGTTCGGCCGACGGCCGCGTCAACCTCATCGGCGCGCTTCGCCGCTCGATGGCGACGACCGGTTACTCGGATCTCAAAGAGTTTCAGCGCGTCGAAGTTGTCGTCGCGCCCTACAGCGCGAGGTAGTCATGGGCCCCAATTCGGTTACGCGTTCGACGAAGTTGGGCCCGGCGGAACCGGTCGCTGCGATCGAAGCGCCAGACATTGTCGCGTAGCTTCGCGTCTGTCGCGCTGCGCCCGAAGTGGATCGGGGCGCTCATCTTGGCGCTCGCAATCGCCGCTGGTTTCGCTTTGTTGGGTCAGTGGCAACTTTCACGAGCCGTCGAAGGCGGAGTCGTGACTGAGGAGCAAACCGAGACCGTTGTGCCGCTCGACTCGATCGCCGAGCCCCAACAGCCCATGCCCGCCGAGACGATCGGGCAGCTCGTGCGGCTCGACGCCGAGTTCGTCGCGGGCGACTACGTCGTCTTGAGTGACCGCTTTAGCGGATCCGAGTCCGGCTTCTGGGTAGTGGGTCACGCGCTACGGGGCAACGGCTCAAGCGTCGCGGTCGCGCTCGGGTGGACGGCCACTGCGGATGCCGCGGCATCCGCGATCCGCACTCTCGAAGAGTCACCGCCGCCGTCGGCGATCGAGGGCCGTTACCTCTCGAGCGAGTCGCCACAGCAGAGCGATTTCGAGGCGGGACAGCGCAGCGCCCTCGCGGTCGCGGAACTCGTGAATCTCTGGGCGCAAGCCCCCGACGGGGTCTACGGCGGGTACGTCGTGCTCGACGCCGAGGTCGCGGGGCTCGAGCGAATCGACTCGCCCCCGCCCAACAACGAGGTGACGCTCAACGTGCTCAACATCTTCTATGCGGCCGAGTGGGTGATCTTCGCGGGCTTCGCAGTCTTCCTGTGGTACCGCGTCGTGAGGGACGAGTGGGAAGACGAAAACGCGACCGTAGAATAGTCACATGATCTCAGGACCCCGGACCGCCGACGTAGCCGGAATCCGCAAAACGGTCGCTGTCTACAAGGTCTCGTCGATCATCACGGGCTCGTTCCTGCTGTTGCTCGTGCTCATGATGGTGCTGCGCTACGGCTTCGGCGTCGACATCGAGTTGCTCGGCCCGTACGGCTTTCTCGCACTCACGCCGAAAGACCTCATCGAGGGCATCAACTTGTCGTCGGGCATCCTCATCGTGCACGGCTGGCTTTATGTGCTGTACCTCGCGTGCGACTTCTTGCTCTGGCGCTACATCCGGTTCTCGTTCGCGTGGTTCTTGTTCATCGCCCTCGGCGGCGTAGTTCCGTTCTTGTCGTTCTACTTCGAGCGCCGCGTGCCGCGGGACGTCGATGCCGCTATTTTGGCCATCGAACCCGCGGGAGCAAACGCGTGACCGACACCGCCGCGAAGCCCGTACTCGTCGTCGACTTTGGAGCGCAATACGCGCAACTCATCGCGCGTCGCGTGCGCGAGGCCAACGTCTACAGCGAGATCGTTCCGCACACGATTACGGCCGCCGAAGTCGTCGCGAAGAACCCCGCGGGCATCGTGCTCAGTGGCGGGCCGTCGAGCGTGTACGAACCCGGGTCGCCGACGCTTGATGCCGAGATTTTGAAGCTCGGGATTCCCGTTCTCGGTATTTGCTACGGCTTTCAAGTCATGGCGCAACAACTCGGCGGCGAAGTCTCGAACACGGGCCTGCGGGAGTACGGCGCGACGACCGTCACGCTCGCACCGGGCGACAGCACGCTGCTCGGCGGTCAGCCCGCGCAGCAGACCACGTGGATGAGCCACGGCGACTCGGTGTCGAGCGCTCCCGAAGGGTTCGTCGTGCTCGCGTCGAGTGACTCCACGCCGGTTGCGGCGTTCGCAAACGATGCCGCGCGCCAGTACGGGGTGCAGTGGCATCCAGAAGTCAAGCACTCGGAATTCGGCCAGCGCGTTCTCGAGAACTTCTTGCACAAGGCGGCAGGGATCGCTCCCGACTGGAACTCGGGCAATGTCATCGCCGAGCAAGTCGAGCGGATCCGCGCGCAAGTCGGTTCGGCACGGGTCATTTGCGGACTTTCGGGCGGCGTCGACTCCGCGGTCGCGGCGGCGATCGTGCACAAGGCCGTGGGCGATCAACTCGTGTGCATCTTCGTCGACCACGGTTTGCTGCGACAGGATGAACGGCGCCAAGTCGAAGAGGACTACGTCGCATCGACGGGTGTTCGTTTGGTCACGGTCGACGCGGTCGACCAGTTTCTCGAGGCGCTCGCGGGCGTCACCGACCCGGAGGCGAAGCGCAAGATCATCGGGCGCGAGTTCATCCGCAGCTTCGAGGGTGCGGCAGCCGCGCTCGTCGCCGAAGCGGGGGGTTCGGACATCCGGTTCCTCGTGCAAGGCACGCTCTACCCCGACGTCGTCGAGAGCGGCGGCGGCACGGGCACGGCCAACATCAAGAGCCACCACAACGTCGGCGGGCTGCCCGAAGACTTGAAGTTCGACCTCGTCGAACCGCTTCGCACGCTCTTCAAAGACGAAGTGCGCGCTATCGGTCGCGAGCTTGGCTTGCCCGAAGTGATCGTCGCACGCCAGCCGTTCCCCGGGCCCGGGCTCGGCATCCGCATCGTCGGCGAGGTCACGCGCGACCGCCTCGAGCTACTGCGTCACGCCGATGCAATTGCGCGCGCCGAACTGACCGCTGCGGGGTTGGATGCCACGATCTGGCAGTGCCCCGTCGTACTCCTCGCCGACGTCCGAAGCGTCGGCGTGCAAGGTGATGGCCGCACCTACGGGCACCCCATCGTGCTGCGGCCAGTGTCGTCTGAAGACGCCATGACCGCCGACTGGACGCGCGTGCCGTACGACGTGCTAGCGCGCATCTCCAACCGCATCACGAACGAGGTCGCCGGCGTCAACCGCGTCGTGCTCGACGTCACGTCGAAGCCGCCGGGGACGATCGAGTGGGAGTAGTAAGGCTGGTTGAGTAGTCCGCAACGCGGACGTATCGAAACCCGGGGCGCAGTAAGGCTGGTTGAGTAGTCCGCGGAGCGGACGTATCGAAACCCGCCCAAACGTGGCACGCCACCCCCATCGACCATCGGACTTCAGCTCAGACATCGGCCCGGTCCGACAGCCCCTGCGGGGCCATCGAACCGAACCGAAACTCGCGAGAAATCCGAAGCCCGATGAGGCCGCGGGGTACGATCGCCCTGTGACCGACGGGCCGAATGACACGCTCGCCGAAGGCGAAGCGCGAGAGTTTTCGACGTGTCACGGCGGTGCCCAAGGTTGTGAACATCGCATTCTGGATCCTTATCGCGCTCGAAGTGATTCACGTGGTGAATCACTTGCCGTTCTTTGCCGCAACCGACTTATCTAACTCCCTCGACGAGTTCACCCGCGACTGGGAGAAGAGGGGTTTTAGGTTGGAGGCCCCGCTCGCCTTAGGGGTTTACGAGTTTGTGTGGGCGCGCACGATGGCATTGAGCGGTGTTGTCTTCTTTGTATGGGTCGCGCTTCTCGTGCGCCGCGGCGTGAA
>JANOOQ010000224.1:0-2907 GCA_031421515.1 Leifsonia sp. | reverse complement strand
CATTGTCGACGAGCCACGTGAATGCCGCATATGCGTCTTCGACAGCAGCGGGAGACGGATGCTCGGGCGCGAGTCGATAGTCCACCGAGGCCACCACAATGCCGAGGTCGCGCGCAAACGCTGTGCTCGACGCTTCGTCTTGCTCGGGAGTGCCGAGGATGTACCCGCCCCCGTGAAACCACAACAGCACGGGTGACTTCGTGTGCAACCCTTTCGGCCGGTAGAGGCGCACGCGCACTGCGCCCGGCACCGTCACATCTTCGATCACCATGTCATCGGGCGTCGGGGCGACCTTGACTCTCGTGCGATTCGTGAGCCGAGTGAGCCGCGGCCCAAACGTGAATCTCGGGATGAACCGCGCAGCAGCGAGGTCGGGGTGGAAGGGGTGACGGCGCGCCATTTCTGCACGCTAGCACGCGGGCTCGCCCGGGGCCGGTTGCTACTTCGCGCGCATGCTGCGGACTCGCGCGCATGCTTCAGTACCCGCGCGAGTCCGTAGCGTACGCGCGCGGGCCGGGCCAAGCGTCGCGCGAGTCATGCGGCGTGCGCGCGAGTGAAATACTCGGGGTAGCAACACACCCTCGAAGGAGACCCACGGATGCTCGGCCGCAAGATCGCTCAAGGCGGCGAAGCCGAGCTCTTCGAGCGGGGTCGGGATCGCGTGCTCAAGCTCTACCGCGGCAGCACTTCGCCCGCTCCGTGGATGCCGAATGGCGAGCGCTCGAGGTGCTTGCGGCGGGAGCATCCATCGGTCCAAAGGTTTTCGAGCGCATCGAGATCGACGGCCGCGCCGGCATCGTGATGGAGCGACTCGACGGTACAGATCTGCTCACCACAATCGACAGCGCGAGCCGCTGCTGACCCTTTTGCGCCGGTACGGGCATCCATATAATGTCGTGCACGCGGCCCAACCTAAGGAGCACAGCATGTCGAAACTCAACCCGTACCTCGGCTTTCGCGACAACGCTCGCGAGGCTATGGACTTCTACCACTCCGTATTCGGCGGTGAACTCACCCAGTCGACCTTCGAGGAACTGCAGGGCAGCGACGACCCCGCCGAAAAGGACAAGATCATGCATGCGCAGCTCGTGACACCGAGCGGCTTCACACTCATGGCAGCGGACACCCCCAACTCGATGGCCTACACGCCCGGCGACAACTTCTCGATCTCGTTGAGCGGGAGTACCGCCGAGGGCGACGAACTTCGTGGCTACTGGAAGATGCTCCTCGACGGTGGCACAACGACAGTGCCGCTCGAGGCAGCGCCCTGGGGTGACGAGTTCGGCATGTGCGTCGACAAGTTCGGCGTCGCATGGCTCGTAAACATCGCGGGCCCGGAGTCGTAGGTGCCGCGCTACGGCTGCAGTCGCTCGAGCGTCCAGGTCGAGTCATCCGCTTGAGTAAAGCGCAAGCGATCGTGGAGGCGCGAGGAGCGTCCCTGCCAGAACTCGAACGAGCTCGGGATGATGCGAAACCCTCCCCACGTCTCATGGCGGGGCACGACGGAGTCTGCGTAGAGCTGCTCCAACTCGAGCACGCGTTGCTCGAGCAGTGCCCGCGAGGCGATCGGCGCCGATTGGTCGCTCGCGACTGCCGCGATCTGGGCACCCTTCGGGCGGTGTGCGAAGTAGGCGTCGGACACGGACGGATCCGTGGGCACGGCGACTCCGCGAACGAGCACTTGGCGGTGGATGAGATACCACGGAAACACGATCGAGACGTTCGGGTCCGCCATTAGCGAGCGACCCTTGTGCGACGTGTAGCTCGTGAAGAACTCGAAGCCCGAGCTCTCGGCCGTGCGCAAAAGCACGGTTCGGCTCGACGGCAGACCGTCGGGGTCGATCGTCGATAGCACCATGGCGTTGGGTTCGTAGACGCCCGCCTCGTCGGCTTGCGCGAGCCAGAGCGTGAATTGCGCGACCGGATCGGGCAGAATCTCGGCCTCGGTGAGAGGCACTTGCCCGTAGTCGGTGTGGCGGTGCAGCGGATCGGTCACGAGAGCGAGCGTACCTTGACGAGCCCTGTTTCGCGCCGTACAATGAATACCCCCGGGGGGTATTTAGCGAGGAGAAACAATGACCACATCAGAACTGTTCGTATCAGGCATGCATTGCGGCCACTGCGTGTCGAGCGTGACCGAGGAGCTGTCCGCGATCGACGGCGTCAGCAACGTAAGTATTGCGCTCAACGTGGGCGGGGCATCCACTGTCACGGTCTCAAGCGATGCACCACTCGACGATGCCGCCGTGCGCGCGGCAATCGACGAAGCCGGATACGAGCTCGTTCCGACAGCGTGAGCGACGTCGATCTTCTCATTGGTGGCATGACGTGCGCGTCGTGCGCGACTCGAGTTGAGCGCAAGCTCAACAAGGTGCCTGGTGTCGAGGCGAGCGTCAACTTTGCGACCGAAAAGGCGCACGTGCGCAGTGGTAGCGCTGACTTGTCCGAGCTCATTGCGGCGGTCGAATCGGCGGGATACAGCGCTTCGCTCGTAGCGCCGCCGAAGGCCGCCGGGGAGCACGGGGGCGGGCACGAGCAGGGGAACGACGACACATCCGCTCTGCTACGCAGACTCATCATTTCGGCGGCACTCTCGTTGCCCGTCGTTGTGCTCTCGATGGTTCCCGCGCTGCAATTCACGAATTGGCAGTGGCTCGCGCTGACGCTCGCTTCGCCCGTCGTCGTGTGGGGCGCATGGCCGTTCCATCGGGCGGCGTGGATCAACGCTCGGCACGGCGGCACGACGATGGACACGCTCATCAGCCTCGGCGTCGTCGCCGCGTACGGGTGGTCGCTCTACGCACTCTTCTTTGGAATGGCCGGGATGCCCGGCATGCGCATGACGTTCGAACTCTTCGCCGATCCGAGTGCGGGAGCGCACGAGCTCTACCTCGAGGTCGCGACCGC
>JANOOQ010000223.1:0-3625 GCA_031421515.1 Leifsonia sp. | reverse complement strand
CCGAGATTTCTCGGGATTCGCGATTCTCGACAAGACCCCGCGAGACGCGGTCGGTGACTCGGGAATCTGGCAACACCTTCAAGCCCCGTCGCTGCCGGTTGCCGCCCTCGCGACTCTCATCGGCGCATCGAGCGACAACCTCGCAACGAATGTGCTCTTGCGACAAGTCGGGCTCAACGCAGTTCGCGCTCGAACCGAATCGCTTGGCCTCATGCGAACTGCACTGCTCGACTTGGTGCGGGATAGTCGGGGACCGGATGACGCGCCCCAATTGTCTGTCGGATCCACCGCCGAGCTCTCCTGGCTATTTGGGGCACTTGCCCGCCACGAAGTAGTGGATGCGCTCACGAGCCAGCGCGTCATGGGATGGCTCTCGCTCAACAGTGATCTTTCGCTCGTCGCGAGCGCTTTCGGGCTGGACCCACTGTCACATCGAGGTGCGGACCACAACACACTTCTCGTCAATAAGACAGGAACCGACTCGGGAGTGCGGGCCGAAGCGGGCGCTCTTCGCGGTGCCAATCGGGCCGTCTCGTATGCCGTGTCGATTCAGTTCAACGACGACGGGCTCCAAGCGCGGCTGAGAGTACTCGACGCTTTACGAATTGTCGGCTACGACTTGCTGGAATACGTGCACTGAGCCTTTGTCATTCACCACTTGCCCTCCCTATGGGGGTAGTGATAACGTGCGGGTACGCACCGGGAGTGCTACCCGAATAGCTCTCGCCCCCCGACTGGTGCATTAGAAGAAGGTGATACCCCGCCTCCCGGGTGCCCCGAACATCCGAAGCGCACGAAGTTGCGATAACTCTTACCCGTCGCGGGTTGAACCGCGCTCGCGTGCGCAAGAGACGCACCATTTCCTAGCATTCCCCGATGCATAGAAAGTTACCCGAAATGATAAAAAGCAAGATTTTGGCGACCCTAGCCGCCATCGGCCTCACAACGGCCTCGCTCGTTGGAATTGCGGCCCCCGCTGCAGCGACCCCCTCCACTGATGGTGGTGCCACAAAAATAAACATCTGTCACGCCAAACTCGCGGATACCGCTGCGAACGGCTGGGTGAGTATTGAAGTCGATGACGACTCGATCGTCCAGAGTGCTCACTCCACCGAGCACGGCGCTGACATTATTCCGCCGATTCCTGACATCCTTCCCAATGGCTACAACTGGGGAGTCACGGGAATCGCCGGCTTCGAGGGCTACACGGGTGAAGAGATTTGGAACAACGGTTGTGCCGTTCCAGACCCCATCGACGTGTGCAGCAACATCCGCGGTGATCAGGCCGAAGTTCCTATTGGCTACTACGAAGACGATGGTGAGTGCTTCCAGATCGAGCCCGACCTCGCGACTGCGTCATTGACCTTCACTCCGGCGACGTGTTTTGCGGCGGAGCTGGTGAGTACCGGTCCGATTTCTAACGCGACGTGGGGTACTGACTCCGATGCAACTCCGTTGGGTTACACGATCGTGGCCACTGCCAATTCGGGTGCCGAGTTTGCGGATGGTGACTCCGGAGGTCTCACGAAAACGTTCACCAACACGCTCGATCCACAGTTGACCGGCAAAGGCTGCGACACCCCAGTGTTGGGCCTAGTTCTGCCCACGGTGTCGTTCCAGCAGATCACCTGCCGGGCGAACGGTTCGTACACCCTCGGAGTGGCCGAGGGCTATGACCCAACCCACGTAACGTTCACGGTGAATGGAGTCGAGGGGAAGTTGGCTGGCACATACCCGGTTGGAACCGCACAAAAAATCACTGTTGTGGCTGTTGCAGTTCCGCCGAACGGGCTCGAGGAATGGACGGATCCTGACCCATTCGACTTCATCGTCCCAACGGGGTGCGAGCTGAAGACGCTCGCACTCACGGGATCGTCAGCGCCGCTCTGGGCACTCAACGCCGGCATCGGTGTGCTCGTGCTCGGTGCTGGAATGTTGCTCATGCGACGTCGCGAGGAGTCGCTGTTCGAGTAGCCCCACCCTTGACTGCCAGGAAGAGCATCCCCCGGTAGCTAAGTAGAGAACGAAGAACCCCGGCGAACCCGACGCCGGGGTTTTTCGTGCCGTACATTCGTGACATGACGACCCTCACGCTTGAGCAGAAGGCGGCACTTGTGGTGGGTGCCGGGTTGTGGGTCACGGCGAAAGTTGGCGATATTCCGGCGATCACGATGACAGATGGACCTCATGGCGTGCGCAAACCCACGGGCGATGCGAGCCACCTTGGCATCGGTGACAGCAACCCAGCGACGTGCTTTCCGCCCGCAGCGGGTATCGCGTCGAGCTGGAACCCGGACCTCCTCGAGCGCGTCGGGCGTGCACTGGGTGCGGAAGCGCGGCAACAAGACGTGTCGGTACTGCTAGGCCCGGGCGTCAACATCAAGCGTTCGCCACTGTGTGGTCGAAATTTCGAGTACTTCTCGGAGGACCCGCTCGTGAGCGGCGAGCTCGGGGGAGCTTGGGTTCGCGGACTTCAGTCGACGGGTGTCGGTGCCGCGCTCAAGCACTTTGCGGCCAACAATCAAGAGTCCAACCGCATGACGGTGAGTGTTCAAGTCGATGAGCGCACGCTGCGCGAGATCTATTTGCCCGCGTTCGAGAGCATCGTCACTCGAGAACAACCCGCGACAGTGATGTGTTCGTACAACCTCATCAACGGCGTGCCCGCGGCAGAGAATTCGTGGTTGCTGAGCTCGGTACTTCGAGACGAGTGGGGGTTCGCGGGGCTTGTCGTTTCCGACTGGGGCGCGGTCGATCGTCGCGTGACTGCGCTCGCAGCCGGCCTGGATCTCGAGATGCCAGGGCCGCAACGTGACTCGACCGAAGCGATTGTCGCGGCTGTTGAATCCGGCGAGCTTGAAGAAGCGGTGCTTGATGCATCTGTGGCGCGGGTTCTCGCTCTCGTATCGAAAACACACGCCACTGCGACCAGCGCAGCTTCGTCGAAGGGCCACCATGCGCTTGCTCGTGAGGCGGCAACCGAGTCGATCGTTTTGCTTCGCAACGAAGGGGAAATTCTTCCCCTCGCGACAGCACAAGCCATCGCCGTAATCGGTGAGTTTGCTCGCACGCCGCGCTATCAGGGGGCGGGCAGTTCACAAGTCATCCCTACTCGCATTGACTCGGCACTAGACGCCATCTCGGCACTCGCGCCCGTCGAGTTCTGTCGTGGTTATAGCCTCGACCCTCGGGCAGACCCCGCGCCGCTCGTCGCTGAAGCCGTCGCGGTTGCAGCTCGATCCGAATCCGTATTGCTCTTCGTTGGTCTGCCCGACGGAGACGAGTCGGAGGGTTTCGACCGAACGCACCTCGACCTTCCGCCTGCGCAAGTACGGCTCATCGCGGCCGTTGCGGCCGCAAACCCGCGCACGGTCGTGATTCTCACGAATGGCGGTGTCGTCTCACTTGAGCCGTGGCACGACTCGGTTGCTGCAATTCTCGAGGCGTGGCTGCTGGGTCAAGCGGGCGGCTCTGCCATCGCGGACATCGTGTTCGGTCGGGTTGTACCGTCGGGAAGGCTCGCGGAGAGCATCCCGTTCCGGCTGCAAGACAATCCCTCGTACCTCAACTTTCCCGGAGACCAAGATCTCGTGAGATACGGCGAGGGCGTATTCGTCGGGTACCG
>JANOOQ010000222.1:0-2646 GCA_031421515.1 Leifsonia sp. | reverse complement strand
ATCTCGACGAGGTGATCTTCGTTCCCACGGGCCAGCCGTGGATGAAGCCAGAAGTGACGCAAGGTGAGCACCGCTACCTCATGACGGTCATCGCTACAGCGGCGAATCCACGGTTCACTGTCAGTCGCGTCGACATCGATCGATCGGGGCCGACGTACACGATCGACACCCTGCGGGACATCCGCACGGCGCGTCCAGAAGCCGACCTTTTCTTCATCACGGGCGCTGACGCGGTCGCCCAAATCATGGAGTGGAAAGACGTCGATGAGGTCTGGAGTCTCGCACATTTCATCGCCGTTTCACGGCCGGGACACCAGCTAACCATTAGCGGTTTACCAGAGCAGGGCGTAAGCTCGCTTGAAGTGCCGGCGTTGTCGATATCGTCTACAGATTGTCGAAGCAGGGTCAGCCGGGGGTTCCCGGTCTGGTATTTGGTACCGGATGGTGTCGTCCAATACATCGCCAAGCACCACTTGTATCGGAGCCGCTCATGACAACATTCCAAGAACCGCAGCCGCAATCGCGGCGTGCGGTTCGGCAGAGTGAGCGCGGGGATGCTCCGGAGCCTGCCGTCGGATTCACACAGTTTCCGCCGCCGACAGCTCCACCGGCGCCACAGTCATACACCTCACCGGCGCAACCGGCAGCGCCTGCGCCTCACGCCGCGCCACCCGTGTTCGACCCGGCTTCGGCTCGCGAGATGTGGGACACGACGGCTCGCCGCGCCGCGCAATTTGAGCCAACCGGGCAAAGCGCCGAGCTGGCGCCCGGCCGTCGCGCGGCTGCCGCCACCGCGTCTCCCACAGCGGAGCCACTCAATTACGCGACGCAAGCACGATCCGTGACTCCGATAACGGATGCACCGACGATGCGTGCACGCGCGAATGCTCCGGCTCGTCCGAACTACGAGCCATCACAGGTTCCACCGGCTCAGCAACCAGTCCAACAGGCCGCCCAACCGTCCTATCGCGTGCGTGACTTCAGCCCCGAGGCTCGTCGCGCTGAACCGACCGCTGCGCCCCCGTGGGCGCCTACGCAGCCGCCAGCCGCCGCCCCCGCAGATTTGCAGTACCGCACCGAGGTTCGCGCGCCCGAGCCCGCTCCCGTCGAGCCTGCCTCAGCGATGTCTCCACAACTCGAACAGACGCTCACGCGACGTGAGCTTCGAGTTCTTCAACAAGCGGAAGAGGCCGCAGCTATGCGCGGTTCGGGTCCCGCGCCAACGGTGCAGGCTCCCGCACCGGCACAAACGGCACCACAAGCGCCGGCACAGGCGGCGCCGATTCAGGCGCAAGCGCAAACGGCACCACAAGCGGCACCCCAATCGCCAATGGCTTGGCCCCTCGGTGATCTTGCACCGCAACCCACTGCGACGGCGGGGCTCGTGGCGGCAGTGACGGAATTCGACGCACTCGCGCAACAACCGCTCGCGCAGCCGCAGCAGTATGCGGCTCCCGCCCCGCAGCCGCAGCCGTATGCGGCTCCCGCTCCCCAGCCGCAGCAATACGCGGCTCCCGCTCCGCTGCAACAGCCACAGGGATATGCCGCACCCGCCGCGCCAGTGCAGACGGCGACTCCCGTAGTGACCCCGCAGGAAGCGCCGCAATGGTCGCCTCCTCCCGGCCACTGGTCGCTGCAACCTGGGCTCGACGACGAGACACAACCGTACGAAAGCACGATCAATCGCACAGTGGGAAGCGGAACAGTCACGACGAGTGCGCTCGTGCTGCCTGCGGCGCCTCAAGGCAGCGACATTCGAGGCCCACTCACTGGCACAGGCGAGATCATGCTTACCGGCTCGATTGATTTGCCGCTCGCCTTCAGCTCGACCGGCGCAACGGCTCGAATCGAGCACGACAGCATGGACGCGCTCTTCGACATGCACGATGCCGAGGCCGTCGCGACCGACTCAGCGCCAGTGCGCGCGATCATGGCCGTGAGCACCCACAATTCTGGTCAAGGCGTTATGCACATCCAGAAGCCGAAAGGCACTCGCGCGCTTACCGCGCTCATCATCGTTGCATCGTCGATGGCCGTACTCGTGGTCGGACTACTCTTCGTCGCGATCACTTTCAACGTCTTCTAGCTTGTTTCTGTGACTTACCTCCCCTCTCACCTCCAAAGGATCTTGTGACAGCAACTGAGCGCGCGCGCGAACTACTGACCGTGGTGGCACTCGCCGCTGACTCCAAGCAGGGAGAAGATCTCGTCGCCCTTGACGTCTCGGGTCCCTTGCCGATCACGGACATCTTCTTCCTCGCAACGGGTCGAAACGAGCGCCAAGTGCAAGCGATCGCGGGCGAGATCGAAGACAAGATGATCGAGGCTGGCGTCAAGACGATTCGCCGCGAAGGTCGCGCCGAAGGACGATGGATTCTTCTGGACTTCGGGGATGTTGTTGCGCACGTCTTCCATGAGGAAGACCGCATGTATTACTCGCTCGAGCGCTTGTGGAAAGACTGCCCGGCAATTCCGCTCGAATTGCCTGTCGCGAAGCCCGCGGAGTAGCGCTCCTCGCCGGTCCGATGGCTCCGGTATGTGTAGTAATCTTGAGGAGTTGATTTCCCGCGTGCGGGAATGATGCGGGTCCATGGCGCAGCCCGGTAGCGCACCTGCATGGCATGCAGGGGGTCAGGGGTTCGAATC
>JANOOQ010000221.1:0-2458 GCA_031421515.1 Leifsonia sp. | reverse complement strand
CGCGTAAGCGCGTGCGAGCGCCGTGCCCGTCAGAACCCCAAGGTAGGAGACAGGCATGCCACGCAACTCTTTGCGCACAGCGGATGCGGATGGCCCATCCCCGACGATCGCGAAGTGCACGCCCGGGAGCCCGCGCAATGAGCGCATGCGTTCAACTTGTTTTTCGGGGGCGAGTCGACCGACGTATCCCACTATCGTTTCGCCGCGTGGCGCGAGCGATTCGCGCAAGGCAGCGGTTTCGGCATCCGCTCGATTGCGCGGGTGGTAGAGATCGAGGTCGACTCCGCGCCCCCAACGTGCCAAACGGTTGACGCCCGCGGCCCGCAAGTCGTTCATCGACGCGCTCGAAGGAACGAGCGTGAGACTTGCACCCTCGTGAATCCAGCGCACGATTCGCCACGCGAATCGGGTGGCGGCGCCGAGGCGATTGCGTCGTGCGTAGCCCGCGACATCCGTCTGGAAAATCGCGACCGACGGGATGCCCAACCGACGGCCCGCGGCGATCGCTTGCGCACCGAGCAAAAAGGGAGAGGCCGCGTGAATGACGTCTGGGCGGAAACGAGCAATGAGCGTCTCGACGAGGGGACTGGGCAGCCCGACGGGAAACTGCCGGTACGCGACCGCGGCAACCTCGTGAATAGGAAACCCCGCGTATGTACTCGGGGCGCCAGCCGCGGGGACAATCACGATTGCGTCGTGGCCATTAGCTCGCAAGTATTCGAGAACCTTGCGAACGCTATTGGTGACGCCATTAGTGGTGGGCAGAAAACTTTCGCTTACTACAGCTACTCGCACGCCTACGACGCTAGGGAGCAACAATGGCGGGGGAGTGAATCGTGCCTTAAGCCTATGTTTAAGGCATGAGTCCATCAGGTGCCCCGATTGAGAACTTCTATAGCGTGATTCCTGCCGGCGGTATCGGCTCGCGGTTGTGGCCGTTGTCGAGAGCGGATGCCCCCAAGTTCTTGCACGACCTGACCGGTTCTGGGCAAACCCTCTTGAGAGACACATGGGACAGGCTCGTTCCGCTCTCGGGCAAAGACCGGATCATGGTCGTCACCGGCAGGGCACACCGCGCCGCAGTCGAGGCGCAACTCCCGGAACTCGCCGACGCGAACGTCGTGCTCGAGAGCGAACCGCGCGAATCGTCGGCAGCAATTGGACTCGCGGCCGCGATTCTGCTGAGGCGAGAGCCCAATGTCGTCATCGGGTCGTTCGCGGCGGATCACGTGATTCGTGATACCCGAGGGTTCCGTCGCGCGGTACAAGAGGGCGTTGCCGTGGCCAATGCTGGATACATCGCGACGATCGGAATCACTCCCACCGAACCCGCCGTCGGGTTCGGGTACATCCACTGCGCTGGCGAAATGTCGATCGAGGGCGCTCCACACGCGGTCGCCGTCAAGTCTTTCGTCGAGAAACCCGACCTCGCGACCGCCGAGCGCTACGTTGCCGATGGCGACCACTTATGGAACGGCGGCATGTTTATCGCCCGCGCGGATGTTCTGCTCAAGCAAATCGGCGAGTCCGACCCCGCGCTCCTGGAGGGACTCACGGAACTTGCGGACGCGTGGGACACCCCGCGCCGAGGTGCCGTCGTTGACAAGGTGTGGCCGGCGCTCACGAAGATCGCGATCGACTACACCGTCGCAGAGCCCGCGGCTGCCGCAGGCCACCTCGTCGTGATACCGGGCGACTTCGATTGGGATGACGTGGGCGACTTCGCCTCAATTGCCAAACTTCACTCCGGCGGACACAAGTCAGACCTAGCGATCCTCGGCGAAAACGCCCGCGTGCTCGCCGATTCGTCTACCGGAGTCGTCATCAGCCAGAGCGGCCGGCTGATTTCGCTCATCGGCGTGACTGACATCGTTGTTGTCGACACCCCCGATGCCCTACTCGTCACCACGACCGCGAACGCCCAGCGCGTCAAGCTCGTGGTCGATGCGCTCAAGCTTTCGGGCCGCGACGACGTTCTGTGATCATAGTTCTCGTTTGTAACCATTCGGCGACAGAGGCAAATTGCCGTGCTCGACGCGCGTAACATTCGGTAACGTAGGTTTCAACAGCCCCAACACATCCCGTTGGGCACCATCTTGGAGGACACCTTGACAATCACCTCACGCGGCCGCGTCATCAGCGGCATCGCACTCATAGGAGCAAGCGCACTAGTGCTTGCCGGTTGTGCACCAGCACCCGAAGACGGCGGCACGGACCCCGTAGCCCTCGACTACCTTCCTTGCATGGTTTCGGATGCCGGCGGATTCGACGACAAGTCGTTCAACCAACTCGGTTTCGAGGGCATCACGGAGGCTTCTGCCGAGCTCGGCGTCGAGGCGATCACCGTCGAGTCAGCTTCGGAAACCGACTACGCACCGAACATCGACAGCCTCGTTGCTCAGGGCTGCGACCTCATCGTGACCGTCGGATTCGCGCTCTCTGCTGCGACTCTCGCAGC
>JANOOQ010000220.1:0-7191 GCA_031421515.1 Leifsonia sp. | reverse complement strand
GCGGGCGGGGATGCAACGGGGCTCGCGATCGAGGTCGCGCTCTTGCGTGCCGTGCGCGCGCTCGCGGTAGAAGTGCACGAGCACACGTTCATGCGTGATCTGCTCGTGGAGACTTCGGCGAGTGGCGAGCGGCGCGTCGTGGGGATCGAGGCGATCGGCCCGGACGGCGTGAGCCGCGGCATCCCCGCCGACATTGTCGTGCTCGCGAGTGGCGGTGCCGGCCAGCTGTACGGCCACACGACGAACCCGACGGTCACGACGGGTGACGGAGTCGCGGCGGCGTTCCGCGCCGGAGCAGCCCTCGCAGACGTCGAGTTCTACCAATTCCACCCCACCTCGCTCGCGGTGCCGGGTAACCCGCTCGTGTCCGAGGCCGTGCGCGGCGAGGGCGCCGTGTTGCTCGACGAGAACGGTCACCGATTCATGCTCGACGTGCATCCCGACGGCGAACTCGCGCCGCGCGATGTCGTCGCGCGCGGCATCGCCGCCGCGATGGAGCGCCAGGGCGGCCGCCCCGTCATGCTCGATGCGACGGCTCTCGGTAAAGAGTTTCTCGCCGAACGGTTTCCGGGAATCACGAAGGTGTGCGCGCTCAATGGGTTCGACTGGGCATCCACCCCGATCCCCGTCACGCCCGCTGCGCACTACTGGATGGGTGGAATCCGCACCGACGTCGCGGGTCGCACGTCGCTGCCCGGACTGTTCGCCGTGGGGGAGGCAGCGTGCACGGGCGTGCACGGAGCCAACCGCCTCGCGTCGAACTCGCTGCTCGAGTCGCTCGTTTTCGCGTGGCGCGCATCCGACGCACTGACCGACCCACCGCTCGAACACACGAGTGGCCGAGAGACGCAGCTCGTCGAAATCGCGCTCGTGCCAGAGGGCTCGGAGCCCGTCGACCGCGACGCCCTACGCGCGCTCATGTGGCGACTCGTCGGGCTCGAGCGTTCTCTAGAAACGCTTCGGCAAGCGGATGCCCGGCTCACGTCATGGCGGGCCGACGGCGACTCGGTTGCCGATGGTGAAGCGCGCAACCTGCTCGACCTCGCGAGGATCGTGGTGACCGCGGCCATTCGGCGCGAAGAGTCGCGCGGGGCGCACGACCGCACGGACTTTCCCGACACGCGCGAGGAGTTCGAGTTTTCGCTCGAATGGGTTCAACCCGTGCTCACGCGCATGGCAGAACGAGTGGGTGCCGCATGAGTCAAGAGGTCATCGACGACATCATTCTGCGCGCGCTCGCCGAAGACGCGCCGTGGGGCGACGCGACGTCTGACGTGTTTCTGCCGGCCGCGGCTCGCGCGACTGCGATGCTCGCTGCTCGTGAGCCGGGCATCCTGAGCGGAATTGACGTGTTCGCGCGCGTGTTCGAGCTTGTCGATGACGAAACAGTGGTCGAGCTCGCGGGCATCGATGGTTCTGAATTTGCTCCGGGTGACGTGCTCGCGCGCGTCGACGGGAGCGCTCGAGCCGTGCTGCGTGCCGAGCGGATCGCGCTCAATTTGAGCCAACGCATGTCGGGAATCGCGACGCTCACGTCGCGCTACGTCGCGGCAATCGCGGGGTCGAAAGCTCGGATCGTTGACACGCGCAAGACGACGCCCGGGCTGCGAATTCTCGAACGCCAAGCGGTTCGCGACGGGGGCGGTCACAACCACCGGTTCTCGCTCTCAGACGCCGTGCTCGCGAAAGACAATCACCTCGCGGTGCTCGCGGCCGAGGGCATTTCGCTCCACGATGCAATCCGCGCTGCGCGAGCTCGCATGGGGCACACGATGCACCTCGAGGTCGAGGTCGATTCGATCGCTCAAATCGAGCCCGTCGTTTCGGCGGGCGTCGACACGATCATGCTCGACAACTTCACGTTCGATGAACTTCGCGAGGGCGTCGCGATCGTTGCGGGTCGCGCAATCGTCGAGGCGAGCGGCGGCGTCAATCTCGAGACGGTCGCGGAGATCGCGGCAACGGGAGTCGACATCATCTCGGTCGGTGCGCTGACCCACAGCGCGCGCGCACTCGATCTGGGTCTCGACGTCGAGGTATCGGCGGGCTGAGGCGTGATCTACCTCGATTCGGCGGCGACAACTCCCGTGCGCCGCGAAGTTCTTGAGGCGATGTGGCCGCTCTTGTCGGGCCAATTCGGCAATCCGTCGAGCCATCACGAGCTGGGCGAAGCGGCGGCGCGCGCCCTCGCGGATGCCCGGGCATCCGTCGCGCAAGTCTTCGACTGCCGCGCCTCAGAAGTGATCTTCACCTCGGGTGGAACCGAAGCGGACAACCTCGCGATCAAGGGCATCGCGCTCGCGACACCGCGCGGCAAGCACATCGTCACGTCGGCGGTTGAGCATCCCGCCGTGCTCGAATCGTGCGACTACCTCGCGCGCATCCACGGATTCGAGGTCACGGTCGTCGGTGTCGATCGAGACGGGAGAGTGGATGCCGCGGCTCTCGCCGAAGCGCTGCGAGCCGATACGACTCTCGTGAGCATCATGTACGCGAACAATGAGGTCGGAACGGTACAACCGATTCGGGAGCTCGCCGGGCTCGCACGGGCTCAGGGCGTACCGTTTCACACCGACGCCGTGCAAACTGCGGGCTGGCTTGACCTGTCGATCGAGGAGCTCGGCGTCGACGCGATCAGCATTTCGGGCCACAAGGTCGGTGCGCCGAAGGGGATCGGCGCGCTCATCGTTCGCGGGCGCATCCCGCTCGAACCGCTCGTGAGCGGCGGCGGTCAAGAGCGGGGAAAGCGATCGGGCACCGAAAACGTTGCGGGCGCCGTGGGTCTTGCGGTCGCACTCGAGCTCGCGGTTGCCGAGGGCCAAGCGAACGGCGCACGAGTCGCTTCACTTCGCGACGACTTCATTGCGGAGGTGCTCGCGACAGTGCCCGACGCGATCCTCACGGGGTCCGCTACAGACCGTTTGCCGGCTAGCGCTTCCTTTTGCTTTCCCGGCACGAGCGGGGAGTCGGTGCTGCTGGGTCTGGAAGCGAAAGGCATCGTGTGCTCGAGCGGTTCAGCGTGCGCCGCGGGGAGCGACGAGCCCTCGTCGGTGCTCGTCGCGATGGGCATCGCGCCCGAAATCGCTCAAACCGCCGTGCGATTTACCTTCTCCGGCGAGACCACAGCAGACCAATTGAGCGAGGCAGCTCGGGAGCTTCGCGTCGCCGTGGGGAGCGTGCGTTCACTAGGCTAAACGGATGCCCACCACGCAACCCATTCGCACTGGAATCATTGGCTTTGGACTCTCGGGGCGGGTGTTCCACGCTCCCTTTATCGCGACGAATCCAGCCTTTCGGCTCGACCTCGTTGCCACGAGTGACGCCGACCGTGCCGCTGAGGCTCGGTCCCAGCATCCCGACGCCGAAATCGTAAATACCCCCGATGAGTTGCTCGCGCGAGCTGGCGATCTCGACCTCGTAATTCTCGCGTCGCCAGCGCACACTCACCTCGAGCAGGGACTCGCTGCGCTCGATGCTGGCGCCGGCATCGTGATCGACAAGCCCTTCGTCGCGACGGTTGTCGATGCGAAGAAACTCATCGCAAAGTCGGAAGAAGTCGGCCAGGTTCTCGCGGTCTTCCAGAATCGGCGCTGGGACGGTGACTTTCTCACCGTCAAGCGGCTCGTCGACGAGGGCGCGCTCGGCACCGTGCACCGCTTCGAGTCGACCTTCGAACGCTGGGGTTCGCCCAAGCTCGACCGCTGGCAAGGCATGACTACCGTCGAGCAAGGCGCGGGAATCACGTACGACCTCGGCAGTCACTTGGTCGATCAAGCGCTGCAGCTATTTGGGCCCGCGACGGTTGAGCAAGCCGAGATCCAGATCGTGCACGAAGGCGCGGTGAGCGACGACGACGCGTTCATTTCGCTCCTTCACTCGAGCGGTGTCCGCTCGCATATTTCGGTGAGTCGCGCAGCGGCGCAGGCAGGGCCTAGATTCCGAGTGCTGGGGTCGAAGTCGGCGTACACGGTCTACGGTCTCGACAATCAAGAGCCCGCCCTCAAAGAGCAGCGCTGGCCGGGCTCCGACGGTTACGGCGTTACGCCGGAAGCCGAGTGGGGGCTTCTGGGCATCGACGGTTCCGACGAGGGACTCACGCGGGTACCGACCGAGCGCGGCAACTACCCGGCCTTCTACGCGGGCGTTGCCGCGAGCATCCTCGAGGGTGCACCGTCGCCCGTCGACCCGCGATCGGCGCTCGAAGTCGTGCGCATTCTCGAGCGTGCTCATGCGCTCTCGAGTGCTGTTCGCTAGCGCGCCCGGCTCTGCACACGGAGTCGGTGGATTCAATCGTCGTAGATAGTTGAACGGTGCCTGGCGTGGAGTGCGTTGACAATCAGCTGCTCGTCCAGTACCTGCGCCAGCACACCGTAGTCGCCGATACGGTATCGCCAGTATCCGGCGAGCATCCTCGACGGCGCACGATCGCTCATCAACCCACGCTCGGCGCTCGAAGTTGTGTGCACTCTCGAGCGTGTACGTGCATTCTCGAGTGCGATGCGCTAGCAATCAGAGTTATTGACCAAAATTTGATTTAACGTAGACAGATCGGTTGTTGCGGGAAATATTTCGTAAATGATCGATAAATTGTGGAATCCGTCGCGGGTGCGGTGGGCAATTAGCCGCGCCCGCGTCTGCCGCCATGAGTAGTTGGTCGACTGATACAGATGTGAATCTGACTAGCTCGAGTTCATCAACTCTTACGATTGCTACGACCTACAACACGTCGAGCGCGGTCGGCACGACCACGCGTTCTTGCAACCAGCTCGGAATCATCACCGCTGCCGCAATGTACGGAAACACCTACCATCTTGCATCGCAAAGCACGAATGGTCGCCGGGCGGCGTTTGGCCACGAGATAGGGCATGGGCTTGGCTTAAATCACAGCTCAGGGCCTTCGGCGATGATGTATGCGTACTACACGATGTGGACCACCTACGGCACATATACCCCTCGCCCGGACGATGTCGCAGGCATGAACTATCTCTATTAAAACGGGAGACTGAAATGAAGATTCAAACCAAGGTGGCTCTCGTCATCGTCGGCGGTTTCGTAGTCGTTGGGGTGGCGGGGGTAGTGGCCTTTGAGGGAATCACCTCCCAAGTAACGACCGAGACTTACGTGCTGCGGACAGGGTCCTTTCAATCCTTGGACGACTTGGTTTCTCAGTCGTCCGTGGTTGTTGAGGTTGAAGTGGAGGGCACACCGTCCGTGTCGGTGGACAAAACGGGTAGGGAAGGTCCAACCTCAAGTTCCTACCCAGCAATCGTCACTGAAATAGTCGCGACTCCTCAGAACGTTCGCGGCGGGAATGTGCCAAAGGTAGGCGATGTTATTCACGTAATTCAATTTGGTGCACCAGGCGATTACGAGACTGTCGACCTCAAGGCAGGGCAGTATTTGTTGTTCCTACGTTCCTCCGTGCTTGAAGACGGGTCCACGACGAGTGACTACTTCATTACAGGTGTTACGTCGGGCGCATATCGCCTCGCAGGAGCCAGCTACGAGATCGTGGCGCCCGCCGACGGCGACGAGCTACCGCGATTCATAGATACCAAAACCCTTATCGGATAGTCGCACCGATCAATCTCGAGCGGGTATCGCCTAGCGGGCCCTGCTCAAGCCCCAGTCGGCTCCATCGAGCCCCTGAATCACGTCGAGAGTCGCGGCGATGCTGGGCACTCGTCGCGAACCCGCTTGCACGACGACTTGGATGCTGCGGTCGCTCGAGGGGTGGGTCGAACGAACGGTCGCGCCCGGCGGCACGGGCGCGGTCGCGAGTGCGAGGTGCGGGAGGAGCGCGACTCCGAGCCCCGCGGCAACGAGGTTGAGCACCGCGATCGCGTTATCCGTCTCGAGGTCGATCTGTGGCGTCACGCCCACGGCGTCGCAGGCGGCGAGCAAGTGACCACGGCACAACGGGCATCCCGCAATCCAACGCTCGTCGGCCAGTAGCGCGAGCTCGACCCAGTCGCCGCTCGCGAGGGGGTGGGTTTCTGGCAGCGCGAGAACGACGTGTTCAGTGAAGAGCGAAACAGCGTCGAGCGACGCGTCGCCGTCTCGATGCGGGTCGGAGCGGTCGCCCGGGTACGCGAACGTGATCGCGAGATCGACGAGCCCGTCACGCAACATCGCGATCGCTTCGGGCGGTTCGGCCTCGACGTAGTTGACCGAGATTCCCGGATGCGCGCTGCGCATGCCCTGCAAAAGCCGAGGCACGAGCGTCGACGACGCGGTGGGAAAAGCTGCAACCCGCACGGTGCCCGCCGCGAGCCCCACGAGCTCGGCGAGGTCCCCGTTCGCGGCGTTGAGGGCCGACGTAATGGCGATGGCGTGCCGCGCGATCACTTGGCCGGGTTCCGTGAGTCGCACGCCGCGGCCGGCTCGCACGACGAGCGGCACCCCGAGACGGCTCTCGACTCGACGCAAATGCTGGCTGATCGCGGGCTGACTGAAGCCGAGCGCGCGAGCCGCTGCGCTGATCGTGCCGTGTTCCGCGATCGCGCGCACGATGCGGATCGAGTGGAGGTCGAGGTCGGTGTCCATGCGTCCAGCATAATGTTTCGTTATTGAAGCCATGCGATACATGCACTTGTGGCATGGTTGCCGAGACTGGATGCTTGAGCAATGACTTCGCATGCGCTCACGGCAGCCATCGACAGCTTTGGTGACCCGCGCGGGTACCTGGCCGTGGCATCCATCGGGCTTCCGCCTCGGCAAGCCGTCGAAGCGCTCACGGCCGACCTCGCGGCGTGGGCGGCAGCGGACCGCGACCCGCAAGGCTATGACGCCATCATCGAGCGCACCCGCGTGTCGTACTCCGCGCTCGTGGGCGTGAATCCCAATTGCGTCGCGCAAGGGTCGCAGACCTCGGTCATGACGTCGCTCGTCGCTGCCGCGGTGCCCGCCGGCGCCGAAGTACTGTGCGTCGATGGCGACTTCTCGTCGATCATCTTCCCCTTTCTCGAGCGGGGCGTGACGGTGCGCACCGTGCCCCTCGCCGAGCTCGCCGATTCGATAGCGGATGACACGTGGCTCGTCGTCTTCTCGCTCGTGCAGTCCTCGAGCGGGGTGGTCGCCGACGTGCCCGCGATTCTCGAATCCGCTGCGCGCCACAACACCTTCACATTCTGTGACGTGACTCAAGCCGCGGGCGTGTTGCCCGCCAACGTCAACGTGTTCGACGTGTCG